>NZ_JAVTJA010000007.1:0-276605 GCF_031843785.1 Methylobacterium sp. WCS2018Hpa-22 | reverse complement strand
CCCCCCCCCCCCCCCCGGACCGGATCGCAGCAGCGCCGGCATCGTCCTGGCGCGGGACGATCTCGCTGCGAACTGGCGCGGCACCACCCCGATCCTCTGCGTCTCGAGCCGCGGTCCCTTCGACGAGGCGGCGACCCTGATGCTGAGCCAGATCCTCGGCCGCCATGGTCTGGCCGCCCAGATGACCTCGCTGGCCGACCTGCGCGCCGACAAACGGCCCGAACGCACCGACGAGATTGCGATGATCTGCTTCTCCTATCTCGAACCGGTCAGCCTCTCGCAGATCCGCCTCACCGTCCGCCAGGCCCGCAAGGAGCTTCCCGGTGTGAAGGTGCTCGTCGGGTTCTGGCGCGAGCGCGATCCCTCGACCCTCGACCGCCTTCGCCGGACCACCTCCGCCGACGTGCTGGTGACCTCCCTCAACGATGCCCTCGACGCGGCCCTGCGCTATGCCGCGCCGGAGCGGGCGGGACGCGGCTGAGGCCATGACCGCTCGCGACCCCGCCCAATCTCATGCCGCCACCGATGGGCTTCTGGCCGGTATCACGGAGGCGGATGGGTGTCCTTTCCGCGCGGATGAGGACCGGCTCGCCTTGTCCGGCCTCCGGGCCGGGCGCGAGGATCTGCTGGCGCGCATCCCGACCGGCGAAGCGGCTCCCCCATGGTGGGACGGCAGGCATCGCGGCCTCGGCCTGTCCCGCGCGCATCTCGACGGAGCCGATCTCGTCGAGGCCGACCTGTCCGGCGCCAACCTGTCCGGCGCCTCCCTCGTCGGGGCACTGGCGCGCTCGGCCCGGTTCGAGGGCGCCATCTTGGAGGAAGCGAATTTCAGCGAGGCCGATTGCAGCGGCGCGGATTTCACCGGCATCGTCGGCGGCGAAGCGCATTTCTCCGACGCCATGCTGGAGGACGCCAACTTCACGGGCGCGACGATGCGCTTCGCCCGGATGCAGCGTGCTCTGCTGGACGGCGCGACCTTCGCCCGCGCCGACCTCTGGGGAGCCGACTTCACCGGAGCGGATGCCGATTACAGCCGGTTCGATGGCGGCCGCCTCGATGAGGCGAACCTCTCCGACATGAACCTGACCTTCGCCAATTTCGACGGGGCGAGCCTCAAGAAGGCGCGTCTCACCGGCTCGCGCCTGCGCGGCGCAAGCCTCGCCGGCGTCGCCCTCGACGGGGCCGACCTGTCGGGGGCCGATCTGTCCGACACCAACCTCGTGCGCCTCAACTTGATGTCGTGCCGTCTGCGCCATGCGCGGTTCTCCGGCGCGCTCCTCACCGGCGTCCGCTTCCGGGTGGACCAGCTCGGCGGCGCGGTCGGTGAGGAGATCGCGGGCGAATACGAGGCCGCACAGGCGAGCTATCTCGCCATCGAGCACAACATGAAGAGCATCGGCAGCCACGACGAGGCGAGCTGGGCCTACAAGCGCGGCCGGCGCATGGGCCGGCTCCATGCCGGTGCCGAGGCGCGGGCGGCCTGGGCCCGACGGACCCGGGCGCCCCAAACCTGGAAGCCCGTCCTGCAATCGGGCTATCGTTGGGTCGCCGACCGGTTCGTGGAATGGCTGTGCGATTACGGGGAGAGCCTGTCGCGCATCGCCCGTGCCTTCGTGATCCTGATCTTCGTCTTCGGCGCCCTGTTCGGCATCGCCGGCGGGCTGATCCCCGAGGGCGGCAGCGGGGCCGCCACCTACAATCCCCTCGACCTCCTCAGCTACAGCGCCCTCAACATGATGACGGCGAACCCTCCCGAGATCGGCGTCAAGCCGGTCGGGAGGTTCACCAACCTCCTCGTCGGGATCGAAGGCGCCGCCGGGATCATCCTGATGGGCCTGTTCGGCTTCGTGCTGGGCAACCGGCTGCGACGATAGGCATTCGCCGGACGCGCCGTCCCCCGCACACCACCGATCCGTCATCGACATCACCGCGAGCCGCCCCGATGAGCACCCCGACCTCCTCCCGTCGCCTCTGGCGCTGGCGCAGCCCCAAGACGGTTCCCACCGCCCTGAAGGGGATCCCCGGATCACCTGTCGCCTTCGCCCTGTTCGCGGTCGCCCTCATCGCGGGCCTCGCCAACTACGTGTTCGCCGAGCGCAGCCGAACGGAAGCCACCCGCCAGCACGACATCATCACGCTGAACGAGCGCCTGCTCTCGACCATGAAGGACCTCGAGACGGGCATGCGCGGCTACACCCTGACGGGGCTGCCGAACTACCTCACGCCCTACAAACGGGCGCTCGACACCCTCGACGGACAGATCGGCGAGCTCGACCGGCTGGAATCGGAATCCGCCGACCCTGGAACCGCCCGGCGCCAGGAATTGCGGACCCTCATCACGGGTGAACGGGATTTCGCCCGCCGGGTGGTGGAAGCGCGGGATGCCAGCGGCTTCGAAGCGGCCGTGACCCTCGTCCGGACCGGGGAGGGCAAGCGCATGATGGACGGCATCCGCGAAGCCACCCGGGTCGGCCAGGACCATGCCCGCGACAGCCTCGCCCGCTCCGAGACGACGGAATTCTGGCGCGGGCTGATCCTGTCCCTCGTCTGCGCGGCCTCGGCCCTGGCTGCGATGGCGCTCCTCGGCCGCATCGCCCTGCTGCGCCGCCGTGACAGCCAGCGCATGACGGCTTTGCTCGACGGAGTTCTGGCCAACGCCCCCGTGGGCCTCGGCTTCCTCGACCACACCCTGTCGATCCGCCACATGAACCGCGCCCTGGAAACGATGAACGCGCGCGGATTCCAGGCGTCCCTCGGCGGCCCGATCTGGGCCGCCCTCCCGGAACTCGAAGACTTGCTCCGTCCGAAATTCGAGGCGGCGCGCGACAACGGCCTGATCACGCCCGATATCGACGTCGCGGTGCCGACCCCGAGTGCGCCGGGCGGCGTCCGCCATCTCCAGATCAGCGTCTATCCGCTGCCGGGCGCGGCGGGCCTCTCCGACGGGACGGTGGACGGCGTCGGTTTCGTCGTCACCGACGAGACCCTGCGCAAGCTCACCGAGGAGCGTACGCGCCAGAGCGAGCAGCGCTTCCGCTCTCTCACCGAGGCTACCTCCTCCATCGTCTGGGCGACTCCGCCGGATGGCGGCTTCACGGTCGCGCCGTCCGAATGGACCCGCTTCACCGGCCAGACGCCGAAGGAGGCCGCCGGCCACGGCTTCCTCGCGGCGATCCACCCCGACGACCGCGAGAAGACGCAACTCGCCTGGGATCATGCGGTCACCCACGTCACGCTCTACGAGATCGAGCACCGCCTGCGCCGCCATGACGGCGTGTGGCGCTACATGGCCGTGCGCGGCGTCCCCATCCTCGACGAGGCGGGGACGGTCCGCGAATGGGTCGGCGCCCATACCGACATCACCGCGCGCAAGGAGGCCGAGCAGGCGCTGGAAGCCGCCAAGGAAGCGGCGGAAGAAGCCAACCGCGCGAAAAGCCAGTTCCTGGCCAATATGAGCCACGAGCTGCGCACGCCGCTCTCGGCGGTGATCGGCTATTCCGAGATGCTGCAGGAGGAGATGGAGGATCTCGGCCAGGAGAGCCTGCTCGCCGACATGCGCAAGATCGAGTCGAATGCCCGTCATCTCCTCGGCCTGATCAACGACGTCCTCGACCTCTCGAAGATCGAAGCCGAGCGGATGGAGATCTATGCCGAGGCCTTTCCCGTGGGCGAGATGGTGCGGGAAGTGGCCTCCACCGTGGACGCCCTCGTGGCCAAGAAGGGCAATACCCTCGTCCTCGATCTCGCGGACGATCTCGGCATCGCCCATACCGACCAGACCAAGCTGCGCCAGTGCTTGATCAACCTTCTCAGCAACGCGGCGAAATTCACCGAGAACGGGCAGATCACCCTCTCGGCCGTGCAGGAAGGCATCGCCGGGTCCACCTCACTGGTCTTCCGTGTGACGGATACCGGCATCGGCATGAGCCCGGAGCAGCAAGCCAAGCTGTTCGAGCGCTTCACCCAGGCGGATGCCTCGACGACGCGCCGCTTCGGCGGGACAGGCCTCGGCCTTGCCATCACGCGGGCCTTCGCCACCATGCTCGGCGGACAGATCGACGTGGCGAGCCGGGAAGGGGAGGGAACCACCTTCACCATCCGGATCCCGGCGCAATACCGGGAGACCGCCACCGAGGCTCGGGAAGAGGCCCCCGACGGCTCCCCGGCGCAGCCGGCAGCCACGCCGAAGACCGGCGACCGGGTCCTGATCATCGACGACGACCCCGCCACGCGGGACCTGCTCACCCGCTTCCTCGAGAAGGAGGGCTTCCGGGTCGCGAGCGCGGCCGACGGCCGCGAGGGGCTGGAGCTCGCGCGCAGCCTGCGGCCCCGCGTGATCCTCCTCGACGTGACCATGCCGCGCATGGACGGCTGGTCGGTGCTGCGGGCCCTGCGCGCCGACCCCGATCTCGGGGCGACGCCGGTGATCATGGTGACGGTTCTCGACGAACAGAGCCTCGCCTTTTCCCTCGGCGCCACCGACTACCTGCACAAGCCCATCGAATGGGGGCACCTGAAGGAGGCGATGGAGCGTTTCAAGGCAGGGGCGTCCGATGGGCCGGTGCTCGTCGTCGACGACGATGCAGACGTGCGCGAGCGGATGACCGCGATGCTCACCCGCGAGGGCTGGCGCGTGGCCTCGGCCGAGCATGGCCGGGCCGGGCTGGAAGCGGTGGCCGTGAAGAAACCCTGCCTGATCCTTCTCGATCTGATGATGCCGGAGATGGACGGGTTCGGCTTCCTGCGCGCGCTGCGGGCGAAACCGGAATGGCGCGACATCCCCGTCGTCGTTCTGACCGCCAAGGACGTCACCGCCGACGACCGCCGGCGTCTCGCCGGCCAGGCCGACCGAGTGCTGCAGAAGGGCCAGCTCAGCCTGTCCGACCTCTCCGACGCCCTGCGATCCCTCGTGGCCTCATAAAGCGGTGGAGCTCAATTCCGACGCCGCGGCCGGCCGCGGCGTCGGCTCTGAAGCAGCGGGCGACGCCTCGATCCGCGAGCACAGGTCCCCGTCGAACATTGGCGGTCATCCTCAGGCGGGGAGACGGTTCGCGTCGGTTCAGATCGACTCGTAGGCGAAGAGGAGTGTGATCGTGGACAGGCCGATGAGGCCGATGACGAAGCAGATATCGGCGATCCGCTCCAACCGGAGAGCGAAGGGACGGCCATCGTCGAGGCGCATCGAGAGATACGAAGCCGCCGCACTGGCGAGAAACAGGATCGCCGTCAGCGAAACGGCCTCGTCCACATGGCTCGGGCCGATCCGGGCCTCGGCGATCTTCACCAATCCCACCAGCGTCGTGCAGACCCCGATCATCGTTCCCGCAGCGGGCAGGATGTGCCGAGAGAGGGCGCGGGTGCCGTACCCGCCCTTCGGGCTTCGTCCGTTCATGCGGAACTCCGGCGCTTGGAGGGTCGAGACCGCACGATCGCTGTCCCGTCGAGACCTGGGCACGACGACAGCGAAACGGGAAGGCCGGCCGGACATTTCCGGCCGGACGGCGAGCGGTCAGGTTGGGTTCTGCGGATCGATGGTTCCCGCTTCGGTCTCGGTTTCGCCGCCGGGGGCTTCGTCGAAGGCCTGCATCCAAGCCGCGTGATCGTCGCTTCCCTCGGAATAGGGGCAGCTTTCGCGTGTCCTGCCGTAGAGGCGGGCGTTCCGCCCCTTGATGAAAGGGCTGTCGCTTGCGGTGGCGCCGTCGCTCATGGTTCGTGTCCCATCCCGGATGTTGCTGGAACCTGGGAAACGCGGCAGCGGCGGGGAGGATCGATTGCGCCGTCACCCTGCGACGAAAAACCCGCCGCGGCGTGAGCCGGGCGGGTGAAGGGAGAGTCTCTTAGCTGAAGCATAACGGGCTCGCTCGCGGCCGGTTCCGTCATTCGCCCGGACGAACCGTTTCCCGCGACGCGACGTCCGAAGCTTGCGCGGCGCTCACCGGAATGGCAGTCCCGCCTCTACGTACCGCAACGGGAAGCAACCTTGTCCGCGCAAACGCAGACGATAGCCGGGATCGTCATTTATCATCCCGACCAGGCGAACCTTCTCCGTCTCGTCGGCGTACTGGCGCCCGACGTTCGGGAAATCGTGATCTATGCGAATTCCGCATTCTCCCAGCAGGACGAGGAAACCCTCCGCGCGGCGGCACACGGGACGGATCTGTCGGTGATGCGCCCCGGCAGCAATCTCGGCCTCGGTGTCGCCTATAACGTACTCCTCGACCACGCCACCAAGCGAGGCGCACCCTTCCTCCTGCTTCTCGATCAGGACAGCCTGCCACCGCCAGGTGCGATCCCACGGCTTGCCGCACTGCACGCACGGCTGGCGACGGCCGGAAAAAAGCCCGCCATCGTCGGGCCTCGCCCGACGGATTGGAGCGGCAAGCCGTTGCGATCCCCGCCCGAACAGGAGGGCGGCAGAGACGAGACGAAGGCGACCCGTGTCCAATTCGTGATTTCGTCAGGTTCCCTCGTGAATTGCGAGGTGGCGCGGGCCGTCGGTTCGTTCCGAGCGGATTTCTTCATCGACGCCATCGACATCGAGTGGTGCATGCGCGCCAATCACCTCGGCTACTCGATCTGGATGGCGGACGATGTTCTCATGGCACATGAACTCGGGCGCGGCCTGATCCGGCTCCCTTTCGGCCTCTTACTCACCGACCAGCCGCCGCGGCGGCTCTACACCTTCCTGCGCAACCAATTGGCGATGCTCCGCATGGCGCACGTGCCGCTCGCCCACAAAGCCAAGACACTGCTGGCCCTTCCCCTGCGCGTCGCCGCATACCTCGTCCATAACCGCTTCTCGAGGGAGACACGGAATGCTCTCTGGCACGGCCTGATCGACGGCGCCCGCGGCAAGCTCGAAACGCGAGAAAGCGTGCTCGGGAAATCCTCGCCATGATAATTCTCTCAATTACAGTTCAATTACCCCTTGGATAGTTAAATGTTTCGGAACTTATGCCTCTTCGCACATTTTGATCAAGACAATATTCTTGCAGATTATGTGCCTTATTACTTAGAGGCGATCCGGGCTGCGGGCTTCGACATTGTCGTCATTTCTACCTCGGACCTCTCTGCCGACGATATATTACGCCTCCGGTCTGTCGCCCACGACGTCATTCTGCGTGAGAACAACGGCCATGATTTCGCATCATGGGCGCTCGGTATCGAGAGGTACGCAAGCCTCGTTTCCGGGCAACTCATGATCGCGAATGATAGCGTTTACGGCCCGATCGGCGATCTGAGCCGGGCTATCGTACGCCTTACCAGCGTGTCGTCAGACGTTTACGGGATGATCGAAAGCAGAGAAATCAATCGCCATCTGCAAAGCTGGTTCATTATCTTCGAGCCGCACGTACACGCAAGCTTGGCGTTCCGAAGCGTGTTCAGGCAACCGTTTCACCAGATGTCGAAGGCAGAGATCATCCGGAAGGGCGAAGTGGGACTTTCGCAGAGTTTGATTGCAAACGGCTATAATATAAGAGCGTTGTTTGACGGCAACTTCAACAATGGTCAAAAATTAAAAATATCATCTAACACCAGTCATTTTCTATGGCGCGAGCTTATCGAAAATGAGGATATACCGTTCCTCAAAATTGAACTCCTCCGCGTAAACCCTTGCCGCATCGGTTCGATCTCCAGATGGATAGACGTCGTCGCGGCGAAGCGTCCCGAACTGGTACCGATGATTAAAGACCATCTTGTCCGCACGTCTAAGGGCCGAAAGGACGATGCCGCATCGCCACGTTGCGGACCGGCCTCCCGAAATGATCCGGAATTCTTCGTAGGGCGGGATTATGTCTACGCCGCAGCGGGACGCAGAGCAGCAAGCCTATTCAACTATATTTATAGTAGATTTTATTCACTAAAACGCATGATTCTGCGTCATATTTAGAATAAAACTAATCTTACATGGCATATTCCCGCAAAATAGAAGCAACGCTACGACCGCATATCGACGATTAACCTTTAGGTAAAATAACAGAATAGCACCGGGAGCGTCGGCGTCCCTTGGTATGACTCTGCCGGCACCCCTCGCTTTGACAATTCCTTGCATGAGGTCGTACCGCTGCTTCAACGGCCGTCAGACGACCATGGCTCTATCGAGAACCGTGCGACCGGCATCCCGTTCGTGCTGCGCTCCGGATTGTCCTGGGAGATCCTGCCGGCAGGGAAGGCCTCTGGCTGCAGCCTGAGCGAGTGGTGGAAGGTAAGGCGCGTGGGCGCGCCTGAACAGGGTACTGCCGGGGTGACTTAATGGAGCCGATCAGCGCGACTTGATGGGAGCGCATCCCTCAGCGGCGGCTATCATGGTCGGTTTTGGCGCCACCGGGCTGGGATTGCTCGCGCTGTTCCTTACAATCCGTAGCCAGCCGCCTCGGCAATGTTCGCAAGATCTTTTCCGGGTGCGGCAAACGCCGCACCCGATCGATCGCGTGAATCCGACTATCAGGCCTCGACCAGTCTTGGGGATACAGTTGGCTCGATTTCGAGATGCTCCTCCATCAGCGCAGCAAAACGTTCCGCAAAGATTTCCAGCGAAAGTTCCTTTTCGAACACCCGGCGCGCTGCGGCTCCCATCTGGCTTATCGTATCACGTTGCATGAAGGCCGAACGCATCTGCTCAGCGAGAGAGAGGGCATCACCTGTCTCAAACATGAAGCTAGAATCTCGATCGAACAGCGTGGAAACCCCCACCGCGTCACTCAGGATAATTGGCGTCGAAAGCATGGCGGCCTCGGCAACGACAAGTGAAAATGACTCGTCCCGAGAACAGCATACCAACACATCGGCGCCTGCCATGACTTCGAGCTGCGCCTTGTGATCCAGCACACCAATATATTCGATCTCGGGCATTCTCACCATCTGAGCCTTGATATTCTCCCAGTACTCATGATGGTGTGACCAAAATTTTCCGGTGAGAATAAAACGACACTGTAGACGAATCTCTTCAGGCAGCGCTGCGATCGCCTCTACGAAGATATCCTGGCCCTTGCGAGGCTCGACCGTACCGGACACCAGGAATGTGAATCGCGACGTCGGATCTACACGCTCGCTGAGGCTGCGCTGATCCGGAATGCCGTTGTGCAGAATCTTGACATTGATGTCACTCGACATGAACCGCCGAGCATAATCGCTGACACATACCGCCTGAATGCGCTCCCAGGAAACGCCCTTCATTTCGCTCTGCCGTCCAGCGAGCATTTTCGCTTCGTGCAGCCACCATATGGTACGAAGAATGGGAACGCGCGACAGCTGCTTCACCAACTCCACAGTTTCCATGGTATTGGCGACAACAAGGTCAAAATTTCGGGCGAAGCGCTCAACCAAGAAATGGTGATTGTTCATAGACGCGTCGATTATGACGACGATGCCCTCCTGCACGAGTTCATGACGCAAGGGGCCGTCGCTCGGAGCCACGACCACAGGAAACCCCCCGCGTTCTTTCACTATTTTCGCAGCATGAAACAACATGCGCGGCGCGCCCGTCATCGTGAGTTCATGCGAAGCGAAGAGAACGTCTGGACCAGAGTATTGAAGGTGCGGATCAATATGATCAGCAAATATCTTATATTCAAACGTGAAATCACGATACAGAACCGCCTTCATTGATTCCGTGAAGTTCGGATCCCGTGAAAGAAGCGATCCCCAGCGCTTGAGAGCGAATATATCAGCTTTGTATTTAGATTTTTTGCTTCCCCACGAGTGATTTCCAATATGACGGAGCACTGCATGCGGATTATAAACGCAACGCAGGCCCGATTCGATCAGCTTGTAGCTGAGATCCATATCGGAGTGGCCGTCGGGCGTGTTCACCTCATCGAAGGCCCCAATCTGCAGGAACGTCTCTTTTCGCAGAGCGCAACACGCGCCCGAAAGGATTGAAACGTTCCTGATCCACTGATGCATGGTGAGGAAAGAGTCAAAGCTGTTGACATGCACATGATTGTACGCCGTGCCACAAAGGCCCGGCGTTCCCGAGATCATGCCCGCGTACTGGATCGTGTCGTCTTCGTAGAGTAATTTAGGCGAAACGCCCCCTACTCCTGGGATCCAGAGGCATTCAATAAGGCGCTCGATCCAATCGTTCTGCATAGGAAATACATCGTCATTGTAAAAAACAACAATATCTCCATGCGCCGCTCGTGCACCTTCGTTGCATTTGTCAGAAAAATTGTATTTTTTATCATATTTGATGAAACGTGCCGACTTCCAATCGGCGTACTCCTCGCTGAGGAGTTCGGCCACCGGTCCGTTGCAAACCACTACGACTTCATAGTTCGGATACCCGGTGCCGACTCGAATAGCATCCAATGCAAGGCGCAGGTTCCTAGCGGAGTCCGAGGGAATGACGATAGAAACTTTTGTACTGTCGAAGGGCAAGTCAAAATTGGGAATATTAGCTAGAGGGCCAGGCTGCGCTTCGGCGGGAATGCCGCGGCGTCGAAACGAGTCATTGAGTGCTGCAATGTTCGACTCGCGCGCATAATCCTTTCCACCGCTTGCGGCAGATCCGGGAATCGCACGCCAGAGATAGAGAATACGTTCGATGTGAACAATGCGATCGGTAGCCTCCGACATTCGGAGAGCGAGGTCGTAGTCTTGCGAAAAATCGTACTCGCCCCGGAACCCACCGACCGATTCCACCAAATTTCTGCGATAGACCGTCAGATGACCAGTAACCATGCTATTCAGCATAACTTCAGGAGACCAGTCAGGCTTGAAAACAAAATGGAACAGCTTACTCTGCTCTGTATCGTCCACCTTGCACTCGTCTGAGTACAAAAAGTCGGCATCGGGATTTTGATTCAGCGCTTCGACAACGCGGAAGAAGGCATCGGGCGTGAGTTCGTCGTCATGATCTACCAAGGCGATAAATTCGCCGCGAGCCATCTGGAGCGAAACATTGGACGCCGCGGAAATACCTCCGTTCTTCTCCATCACAGAGAAGCGCACCCGTGGATCGCCTGCGGCAAGCTCCTTTAATAGATTACGTTGTTCATCGGTCGGCGAGCAATCATCGACCGCGCATAGCTCCCAGCGATCATAGTATTGAGCTTGCAAAGACTCTACTACGCGCCTTAACCACTTCACTGGCGTTTTATAGACTGGCATTATTACCGAAATTAACGGCTGGCATACAAAGGTCTTCTGGAGCTCGACGGCTTGGGCAATCGTGAGTTCCGATTGTTGCTTGGCAAAAATGTCTCGAGCAGTGTCATTGGGATCGCACGGGGATAGACCCAAATCTGTGATTATTGTCCCCGTTTCGAGCGAACGTAATTTGGCCCGAACACCACCGACACCATCGGCAAGCAATGTCCGAACGCCTAAACGTGCTAAATTTATTGGTCCACCGGCGCGCTGGCTCATGGCTGGGACCAGCCGGGCGATACGCCGGACCCGCCCGCTCTGAAGAGCGATCCACCCATGACGAGCCTTCCGCTGACCGCCCAGGCGCTGCATGGCGAGACTGACACCTCGCATCGGCGCTGTCACACGCCAAGATGTCGATAAGAGAAGAGCCTCACGATGCGCCTTCGCTAACGACAGGGGCCCTTCGATGCTCTCCAACTCATCCCGCAAACGCGCGCTCAGTTCGCTCAGGTGCGCGTAGTCCAGGGCCGCTTGTTCCGCGCGCGTACGGAGGACATAGACTTCCGCTTTTAGTTCGTCGCGCTCGGTCTCCCATGCCTCCTTCGCGGAGGACAAATCGGCCAGCGCGTCAGCATGTGTCTCTGCGCGTGTGCGGAGAACGCAGGCTTCCGCTTTTAGCTGGTCGCGCTCGGTTTCCCATACCTCCCTCACGGAGCGGAAATCGGTCAGTTCGCGCTCGAGGCGATCTTGCGACGACACCAATTGAGCAACTTCGGCGGCGAGCGTCGCGGAGTCGGCGCGCGCCTTCCGAAGTTCGAATTCCGCCTGCACCGCCGCACCGCGTGCTGCAAAAAAGCTTCGGACGCCCTGGAGATCGCTTCGATTGTCGACGGACTCAAACAGATGACGGATCGGCGCGGGAAGATGAGTTCCGACGCCGAGTACCCCAAGGCCATAACCATGCAGGAATTCGAAGTGAGGATAATCAGCAGCGAGCTCGTTCCATAATCTCCAGACACCGAAATCGTCCTGCCTAACATTTGTATCGTGAAACAGTACAACGGCAGATTTTGAAAGCTTAGGCTTCCACCCTTCAAAATCATTTCTCGCAGCCTCATAAGTATGAAGCCCATCGATATGCAAAACGTCGATCTGACCATCCGCAAAGTGCGTGATAGCCTCGTCGAACGTTGTGCGCATGAGCGACGAAAAGCGTTTGTATCGCTGATCGTTTAAAGAGCTGACTACGGAAAAAACAGATTCATCATAATAACCGGCGTGCTGGTCACCCTTCCATGTATCTACAGCAAAGCAATTCGTATCGAGATGCAACGATTCGACCGCCTGACAAAAGCCGGCGTATGATGTCCCCTTGTCAGTGCCGAGTTCCACGAGCATCCTCGGGCGCAGAATTTTCATGAGCCAGAAAGCAAAAGGAAGGTGCTCTATCCAAGCGCTCATCGCGAGGTGCTCGGGAGACCAATCCACTTCCGACCCAATACTAAGGCGAAGAATCATTCCACCCATATTTTCTGCATCGTAGGAGTGCTCATTGATGGGCATAAACAAATCCTTTTCCGGCGATCCACATTAGTTTATGCTCTCGACCTATTTAAATTATCGATTTTAATTTCTAGATGCAGGTCAACTCTGCGAAACAGTTAGAGTAAATCACTCCTCCGCGCAGATTATTCCCCCTTCAGCCGGCCCCGTCCGCCGCATACGCCGCCAACACCTCGTCCGGCGCGCCTTCCATCATCAGCGTGCCGCCCTTCATCCAGAGCGTGCGGTTGCAGAAGCGCTTGATCGAGGCGTTGTCGTGGGAGGCGAGGAACATGATGCTGGCCTTCTGGATCATGCCGTGGAGCCGCTTCTCGGCGCGTTCCGCGAAAGCGGCGTCGCCGACGCCGATCACTTCGTCGAGGATCAGGATGTCGGGATGAACCGCCGTGCTGACCGCGAAGGCGAGCCGCAGCATCATGCCGCTGGAATAGGTACGGATCGGAAGGGACAGGAACTCGCCGAGTTGGCTGAACTCTTCCACGTCGGGCACAATCGCCTGCGCCTGCTTGTGGTTGAGCCCCAGCATGATGCTACGCATCTCGATATTATCGTAGCCTGAGGCATCCGTATCCATGCCCATGGACAGATCGATCAGGGACGAGATGCGCCCCTCGATGGTGGCGGTCCCCGAGGTCGGCGGATAGACCCGGCTGAGCACCCGCAGGAGCGTCGTCTTGCCGGCGCCGTTGCCGCCGACGAGACCGATCCGGTCGCCATCGCGCGCTTCGAAGCTGACCGCGTTCAGCGCCTTCACCACCTGGACGCTGCTGTCGCGGTCGTTCTGCAGTCCTCCGCCGACAGTGCGACGCAGAATCTCGCTCTTCAGGGCACGGCCGCGCGAATTGTAGACGGCGAGCTCGACGCTCGCCTTGTCGAGGACGATATGAGCCATCCTGCCCTCAGAGCCAGTACACGACGCGGTGCGAATATTTGCCCGAGAATGCCAGGGCGATCAGCCAGCCAATGACCAGCAGGCCGAGCAGGATGAGGTAGGACGTTGCACTCGGCAGATGGCCCAGCAGAGGCTCGCGCATCACGTCCAGCATGCTGGCAAAGGGGTTCAAAATGAGCACGGGATGGTCGACCCGCAATTGAGAAGGCTTGAACACGACCGGCGAGACGAAGAAGGCGACTTGTACGACGCTCGCGACGATCTGCGGAATGTCGCGGAACCGCGCCGACAGGATGGCCAGGAGGTAGCCAATCCAGGCCAGGTTGGCGAGCACGAGCAGCAGGCCGGGAACGAACAGCAGGATGTGCCAGTCGATCACCGTGCCGGTGACGAGGAACAGGACCGGCAAAATGATCAGGTTATGGGCGAAGATGAAGAGGTTCCGGGCCATCGTCCGCAACAGGTAGGTGAACCGCGGCAGCGCGACCTGCCGGATGATGCTGTCGTTATCGGTAAAACTCGAACAGCTTTCGTTGATGGTCTGCGACATCAACCCCCAGAGCACGAGGCCTGTGCCGAGATGGGGCAGGTAATCGGCCATCGAGGTGCCGAAGAGCGAGGCGTAGATCCCGCCCATGCCGAAGATCATCACGGCCATGCTGAGGGTCAGCCACAGTTGGCCGACGCGCGAGCGGCGATACCGACGGATCACGTCGTTCTTGGCCAGCATCCACCACATGCGCCACGCGCCGAAGCCTCCGACGACGTCGGCGACCCCTCCTGCTACCAAACCCATGCGGCCTCTTTCCCGGAGCCCTGCTCCTGCGGAGCAGCCGATGCCGGCCCTCCCAAAGCACGCGCCTGCGCGCATTGGCAAGTTTTGGGTCGCCGGGGGCAGGAGATCCGGACCGGACGTTGTGCCGGGCCGCGCGAGTCGAAGCGCCTCACCCGACCTGTGCGGCGTCGTCGGCGAGAGCGAGAAGCGTCTGGCGCAACCAGCGATGGGCCGGGTCGTCGTCATAGGAGGCGTGCCACAGCATCGAGATCGCCACCTCGTCGAGGGCCAGCGGCGCCGGGCTGACGGCGAGGCCGAGGGTTCCGGCAAAGAGGGTGGCGAGGCGCTCCTGCATGGTGGTGAGAACGGGCGCGCTCCGCACGAGGAAGGGCACGGCGAGGAAGCGTGGCGTCGTCACCGCAAGGTCGCGGCGAAGGCCGAGGAGGGCGAGAGCGTCGTCCACCACGCCATGCGCCGTTTCCTTCAGGCTGGTGAGCACGTGGGGAAAGCGCAGGTAATCGTCCAGCGAGATCGGCGGAGTGAGCCCGACGAGGTCGGCGTTGAACAGGCAGACGTAGCGGTCCCGGTAGAGCAGCCTCTGCTTATGGTGGGTCTGGCCGTGGCTGAACGTGCCGATGCCGAGATCGACCCTGTCCGCATCGAGTTCCTGCAGGATGCGGATACGGTCGATGGAGCGCAGGAGCAGGCTGATCCCCGGTGCGTGCCGCCGCAGATAGGCCAGGAGCCGCGGGCCGAGCAGCACCTCGGTCGAATCGGGCAGGCCGATGGTGAAGGTGCGCGTTACGCTGCGCGGATCGAACGCCTCGTCGCGCCGGACCAGCGACTGGATCTGGCGCAGCAGGGTACGGACGGGTTCGGCGAGGGCGAGGGCGCGAGGGGTGGCGCGCATCCCCTCCGGTGCCCGGGTGAGGAGTTCGTCGCCGAAGGTGGTGCGGAGCCGGGCGAGGCTGCTGCTCATGGCCGATTGGCCGATGCCGATCCGGGCGGCGGCGCGGGTGACGCTGCGCTCCGCCAGCAAGGCATCGAGGGCCACGAGGAGATTGAGATCGATGCGCGACAGATCGACGTGATCAATAGTCATTATCGATTCTATCTTTTTGATCCATGCTGCAGCGCACAGCATATCCGGTCTCGAAGCAAGGGCGCGCCGCGCCCCGCCCAACGAGCGAGTCCAGATATCATGACCTTTCGCAACCTCATCACCAGCGCCGCCCTCACCAGTGCCCTTCTCGCCGGCCAAGCTTCCGCCGAGACGATCAGGCCCTTGGGTGGCGGCAGCGTCAGCCTCGGCGATCTCTCCGGCGTGGCCTATTATACCGCCGAACCCAAGGGCTACCGGGTCGTCGTGACCCTGGCCCGCACCGAAACCGGCCGCGCCATGCGGTTCGAGACGATTCTGGCTTCTGGCCAGAGCGTGACCCTCTCGACGCCGCAGGAACTCGGTGCCTCGGCCGATTCCATCGAGATCACCCGCTCCGGTGACACGGTCGCGGTGAGCAGGCCCCGGCCCGAGCCGCGACGGGAGGCCGCCGCCCGCGATTGAGGCAACACCAGACGACGATGAGTGTGGCTCATCGTCGTCTGCCCGGGCGATTGCTCGGAAGCGTGCGGGGGCCCTCTTCACGAAGCCTGTCCTGCGGGGCAGAACCGTCCATCATCGGTTGGACTTTCTCCGCGAGGTGGAATTCATGGTGGGACAGGATTCATGGCAGGACTGAAGGACAAGCGCGGCTTTATCGACAAGGACAGGCTCGATCTGTCCGAGCGGCAGGCCGTGGAGCACTGGATGAAACGCTGGGGCGTCACGCGCGATCAATTGATCGCCGCCCACCGCAAAGCGGGCCATATGGTCAAGGACATCGCCGCCGAACTCGGCAAGAAGCGCTGATCGGGCGGATGCCGGCCAGAGGTCGCCGGCACGAGACGCAGCGGGACGGGAAACGTCGGGACCACGAGACGCGTTGAGACGCGGCGACGGGCGAGAGCGGGAGGCGGGCGGGTGCCACTGAAGAGACACGGGCTGCTCCCCTGGGGCGGCATGCTGAACGACCGCCGCTACGCCGTCTCAGAATCCGCCCGCAGCGCCGACCTGCGCGCCCTCAGCGCACCGGACCGTGGCCGTTTCCGCAAGATCGTGAGCTGGAACCTGCTTCGGCGCACGGGTGCCAAGGTCGACAGCATCGTCGAACTCGTCCTACGCGAGCAGCCCGATCTCCTGCTGATGCAGGAGGCCACGAAAGAGATCGCATCGATAAAAGAGCGGCTCGGGGGCGACTATGCCTGGGCTCCGCTGCCCGGCCGTATCCATGGCCTTGCCATGTGGAGCCCGGTGGCCTGGGCCGCGCCTCCGATCGTCATCAAGCTGCCGTCCGGCGCCTTGGTCGACCGCGTCTGCCAGATTCTCGACATGGGGGATTTCGGGGTCGCCAATGTCCATCTCTCGCATGGGCAGGTGCTCAACCGGCGGCAATTGCGGCGGATCGAGCAGAGCCTTCCGGCGCGCGCGGCGGTGATCGGCGATTACAATCTCATCGGTCCGGCCCTGCTGCCGGGTTTTCGCGATGCCGGGCCGCGCATTCCCACGCATGCCATGGTGGACCTCGTGCCCCTGCGCATCGACCGCTGCCTCGTACGCGGCCTCGCCTGCCTCGGGCGTACGGTGCTGCCGCGCGGCGCTTCCGATCACCGGCCCATCGTCGTGCACCTCGCCCCGGCCCCGGCGCAGCCGACGGCGCACGATATCAGAGGTATGGCAGCATTAGTCGCACGGCTGCGTCGCGCAGCCGGACGGGAAGCGACCGCCGCGCCAGTTCTTCGGACGTCAGGCGCGCCTCCATCTTCGTCCGCATGAACCGGTCGAGCCGGTCGGCGAAGGCGCGGTCATAGACCTCGACATTGAGCTCGAAGTTCAGTCGGAAGCTGCGCATGTCCCAGTTCGCACTGCCGACGAAACTCCACTCGCCATCCACCACCAGCAGCTTCGAATGGTCGAAGGGCGGCTCGTCGAGCCAGATCCGCACACCGCTCTCGAGCAGGGGCGCCACATGCGCCCGCGTCGCCCAATCGACGAAACGATGGTTGCTCGCACGAGGGATGATGACGTCGACGCGGATGCCGCGGGTCGCCGCGAGGGCGAGGGTGGTCGATAAAATCTCGCTCGGCAGGAAATAGGGGGTCACCAGCCGGATGCTGTGCTGAGCGCAGCTGATCGCCGACATCACCGCGAACTCGATCTTCTCGATATCGGCATCCGGGCCGGAGGTGACGACGCGCGCCTCGATCTCGCCCGCCGCACCCAGCGGGGGAAACCAGCGCGAACCGTCGAGCTCCTCCCCCATCACGAAGGCCCAGTCGCTGGCGAAGGCCTGGGAGAGCTGTTCGACCACCGGACCTTCGATGCGAAAGTGACTGTCGCGCACGGGGTCGGGCGGCGACGTCGCCACGAGGTTCTCGTCGGCGATGTTGATGCCGCCCGTGAAGGCGATGCGCCCATCGACGATGAGGATCTTCTTGTGGGTGCGCAGGTTCAGGAACGGCATGCGCCAGGGCAGGGCGGAATGCATGAACAGGCCGACCGGTACCCCCGCCCGGCGCAGGCGCCGCGCCATGGCGGGAAAGAAGTAGCCGCTGCCGATCCCGTCGATGAGCACCCGCACTTCGACGCCGCGTTGCCGGGCGGCCAGCATGGCCTCGAAAAAGCGGCCACCGGTGATGTCGTTGCGGAAGATGTAGCTCGACAGGGCGACGCTCCGTTGCGCGCCCTCGATCGCCGCCAGCATCGCCGGATAAGCCTCGTCGCCGTTGCGCAGGGCCTCGAACGCGTTGCCGCCGAGGAGGGGTAGCTGGGTGATCTGCCGGACGGCGCGGTCGAGGGGCCGGAGTTCGTCCGGCACGGTGGCGTCGGGAAGGGCCGGGGCGTTCGCCCGCTGCGACGGCCTTACCCGCAACTGGCGCGCCCGGCGCGAGACCCGGTTCACGCCGAAGATCGCGTAGAGGGCCGTCCCGAAGATCGGCGACAGCCAGGCGAGGCCGATCCAGCCGATGGCGGTGCCGATCTCGCGCTTGCGCAGCAGGGCATGAACAGTGACGAGAAGCGCCAGCACGATGCCGAGGAGGGCCAGCACCTCGGCCCGGATCGACCCGGTCGCCTGCAGCCATCGGTGGAGGAGGTCTTCCAAGGATCACCCCAGCCTGAAAACGGGATCGCGCAACGCGGACCTCTTTAGCCCCGCGCCCGCGGAAAAACCTAGCCTTTGCCCGGCGCGGCGGCAGGCACCGGAGGAAGCGCCTCCGCACGCGAACGCGGTGGCCGCAGGGTCTCGGCGAGCAACTCCACCTGCGTCACGAGGCGGACGAGAGAATCGGGGCGGGGCAGATCCGGATGGGAGGGCAGGGCGCCGCCCTCCTGGGCGAGACGGGCGAGGGTCTCGGTGATCCAGGCGATCCAGGCGCAGCCGATAGGCCCATCGGTGCTGGGGTCGGCGGCATAGCGCAGGGCGGACAGGCGCGCGCCGATCCGGCGCAGGGTCGCATCGGCGACCATCGCGGTCTGGACCTGCGGGTGGCGCCCGGCGCGGGGCTGCTGGAGGGCGCGGGAGAGGGCGGCTTCCAGGGTGTTGAGGGCGAGGCCGCTGGCCCGCGCCGCGGCTTCGGCGGCCCCGCTCCGTTCGGCTTCCGCCCGGTTCGAAAGCACGGTGCGCGCAAAATCGGCATGCGCCTTCACCGCCTTTCGCAGTTCCAGGCGGACCTGATCCGGCTCCCAGACCGGCCATAGCAGCAGGCTGCTCACCACGGCGATGAGGCCGCCGAGCAGAGTGAAGAGCGCGCGCATGCCCGCCACTTCCCAGGAGGCATGGCCGGGCTCCATCACCTCCACGAGCAGCACCACCAGGGGCGTCAGGCAGGCGATGAAGAAGGCATAGCTCACCTGCCGGGCGGCGAAACCGATGATGCTCAAGGGGAAGATCAGGGCCGAGAGCGCCAGGGTCGTCGTGGCGAGGCTGGCGAGGAGGGCGCCGAACAGCCCGCCGAGCACCGTGCCGCCGATCCGCTCCAGCGCCCGCTGCCAGGTAGCGGCGTAGAAGGGCTGCATCGTCAGCACCACCGTGATGGTGAGCCAATGCGTGAACGGCCCCGGCCAGAGCAGGGTTAGGCCGAGGACAGGCGCGGTGACGACGCTGGCGCGGATCGCGTGCCGCAGGTTCGGCGAGGCGAGGGTAAAGTTCGCCTTCAACGGGCCGAGCAGCCGTTGGCGCAGGGGCAAGCTGGCGCTCCCCAATAATGTGCCGCCGGGGCGATACCCTTCCGGCGTCGAGAGCTTGGCCCCGATGCGGACGCGGTCGAGGATGCGCTCGGCCAGCGCCTTGAGAGCCGGGTCGGATGCGAATCCGCGCCCCGCCCGCGCGATCGAGCGCTCGATGCGCGGCAGGTCGAGGACGGTGTCGTCGCGGATCGCCCGCGCGACCACGAGGAGGAGCGGTCTCAGGCGACGCAACAGACGCCGCGTCCGGACCTGCCGATTGGGATTGCGGTCGGCCTCGATCCGGTCGGACAGGGCGATGAGGGCGGCGAAGATCTGCTCCGCGGTCTCCAGCCGGATCAGGGCCTGGGCGGTGCGGTCGGAAACCCTCTCGCGGCTGCGGGCGATGTCGACGATGAGGCTGCGGGCGAGTTCGATCGCTTCCCGCGCGCCGCGGCGATGGGCGCGCGCATGGTCGTCGAACCCGGTCGCATCGGCTTCCTCGGCGGCCGCGAGGTCTTCGAGATCGCCGCTGAGCAGAGCGAGCCTGCGCCAGACCTCGGCGACGGCCCGCTGGGTCGGGCGATAGGGGTTGAGCCGCCAGAGGGCGAGGGCCAAAACCGTCGCCCACAGGCCGCCGGCCAGCACCATCGCACCGGCGATGACGGCCTCGCCGCCGGTGAGCGGACGGTCGAGGGCGAAGGCCAGGACGAGGACGAGGACGTTGCCGGCGGTCTGCTCCTGCACGCCCCAGACGCGGGCATAGGTGCAGCAGAAGATGACGAGGGTGGCCAGTGGCACGACCACGGCCGGGCCATGGGGCTGGAGCAGGCCGAACAGGCTCCAGATCAGGCTGCCGAGCACCGAGAACACGGCCAGCACCATCAGGCGGGAGCGCACCGGACCGCCGATATCGGCAAAGCAGGTGAGGTTGGCCGCCAGCGCCATGATGAGGAGCGGCGACCACGCCACGAATTCGTGGAGAAGGATGACGGTGCCGAAGGCGCAGGCCGCCCGTATTCCCTCGATGATGCTGAGCCCGCGCGGGTCGAGGGCGACGGGCAGGCGGGCCAGGTTCGATCCCGGCGCGGACAGGGAGCCCCGGCCCATCAGGAAGTCCGCCACGCGCCCGCGCCGGAGGCCGCCGGACCTTGGGGCACCCGTCTTGGCCATGGGTTTCGGGGAGAGAGGCAACTGGGGCGCTCCGCCGGGCGGCCTGCACGAAGACGGGCGGTTTAGAGCCTATCGCGGCGGCGCAAAACCCTCTATGGCCGCCTCGCCACCCGGGCCGGCATCCAGCGCATGCCGACCCGGCGGGCTTTCACATGAATCGTATACATTTTTCTCCCGGTGAGCTGGAAGGAGCCCAGTCTGGCCGGTGCTTTGCATGGGGGGACCGGAGACCGGCAAACTTGCCGGACGTGGATCCTCGAGGAAAAGCACAACACGATGAGAGCCTTGGCAGAACGTCTTCGCGTTGGACTCGTGGCCGCGGCGCTGGCCAGCGGCGGCATGATGCCGGCGGCTTGGGCTCAGGGAACGCTGCGGATCGGCATGACCGCATCGGACATTCCGCTCACCACGGGTCAGGCCGACAATGGCGGCGAAGGCATGCGCTTCACCGGCTACACGGTCTACGACGCCCTCATCAATTGGGAACTATCGAGCGCCACCAAGCCCTCGGAACTCGTCCCGGGCCTCGCCTCGTCCTGGGCGGTGGACGCCACTGACAAGACCAAGTGGATCTTCACATTGCGGCCCGGCGTGACCTTTCACGACGGCTCGCCCTTCACCGCGGAATCGGTGGTGTGGAATCTCGACAAGCTCCTGAAGAACGACGCACCGCAATTCGACCCGCGCCAATCGGCGCAAGGGCGCTCGCGCATCCCCGGCGTCGCCAGCTACCGCGTCGTCGATCCGATGACGGTGGAGATCACCACCAAGGCGCCGGACGCGACGCTGCCCTACCAGATCGCCTGGATCATGATGTCCTCGCCGGCGCAGTGGGAGAAGCTGGGCAAGAGCTGGGACGCCTTCGCCAAGACCCCGTCGGGGACCGGCCCGTGGAAGCTGACACTGTTCGCCCCGCGCGAACGCGCCGAGATGGCACCCAACGCCGAGTATTGGGACAAGGCACGGGTTCCCAAGCTCGACAAGCTGGTCCTGGTGCCCCTGCCGGAGGCCAATGCCCGCGTGGCGGCCCTGCGCTCGGGTCAGGTCGACTGGATCGAGGCCCCGCCGCCGGACGCTGTCGCGTCGCTCAAGGGGGCGGGGTTCAGCATCGTCACCAATGCCTATCCGCATAACTGGACCTGGCACCTGTCGCGAGCCGAGGGCTCGCCGTGGAACGACATCCGCGTGCGCAAGGCCGCCAACCTCGCCGTGGACCGCGAGGGCATGAAGGAGATGCTCAACGGGCTGATGATCCCGGCCGAGGGATTCATGCCGCCGGGCTCCGCCTGGTTCGGCTCGCCGACCTTCAAGCCGACCTACGATCCCGAGGCGGCCAAGAAGCTCCTGGCCGAGGCCGGCTACGGCCCGAACAAGCCCATCGTCACCAAGATCCTGATCGCGCCCTCGGGCTCGGGCCAGATGCAACCCCTGCCGATGAACGAGCTGATCCAGCAGAACCTCGCCGATATCGGAATCAAGGTGAATTTCGAAGTCGTCGAGTGGAACGCGCTCATCAACCTGTGGCGGGCCGGCTCGAAGGCCGACGTGTCGCGCGGCGCCACGGGAATGAACTTCTCCTACTTCATCCAGGACCCTTTCACCGGCTTCATCCGCCATCTCCAATGTAATCTGGCCGCCCCCAACGGCACGAACTGGGGCCATTACTGCGACCCCGAGATGGACAAGCTGTTCGACCAGATCCGGACGACCTTCGATCCCGTCGAGCAGATCAAGGTGCTGCAGAAGGTCCACGAGAAATACGTCGACGAGGCGCTGTTCCTCATGGTCGCCCACGACACCAACCCGCGCGCCATGAGCTCGAAGGTGAAGGGCTTCGTCCAGGCCCAGAATTGGTACCAGGACTTCTCGCCCATCACGGTTGGGAAGTGAGACGCATCCTCCCTCCCCCTTGTGGGGAGGGACCGAGGGTGGGGGTCGCTCCGCTAGCCTCCGCAGGAAGAGGATCGCCCTGCCACCCCCACCTCCAACTCCTCCCCACAAGGGGGAGGAGAGCCGCCACACTCGATTGAGGTCCTCCGGATGCTCCCATGCTGAGCTTCATCCTCCGCCGCCTCCTCACCGTCACCCCGGTGGCGCTCGGGGTCAGCATCGTCTGCTTCTCGCTGGTACATCTGGCGGAGGGCGATCCGCTCAGCTCCATCCTGCCGGTGGACGCCACCCAGGAGACGATCGACGCCATGCGGATCGCCTACGGCTACGACAAGCCGCTGCCGGTCCAGTACGCCTTGTGGCTGTGGAAGGTGCTCCATGGCGATCTCGGCACGTCTATCGCCACCGGCAGGCCGGTCTTGAGTGAAGTCGGTCGCGCCGTCGTCAACAGCCTGATCCTCGCCTCCGTGGCGACCCTGATCGGCTTCACCTTCGGCTGCCTGTTCGGTTTCGTCGCCGGCTATTTCCGCGATTCCGTCCTCGACCGGGCGGCCTCCGCCATCTCGGTCTTCGGTGTGAGCGTGCCGCATTACTGGCTCGGCATGGTCCTGGTGATCGTGTTCTCGGCCCAGCTCGGCTGGCTGCCCTCTACCGGAGCCGGCCCCGACGGGTCGGGCAACTGGAAGCCGGATCTCGAGCACCTTCGCTACATCATCCTGCCCGCCATCACGATGTCGGTGATCCCGATGGGTGTCATCGCCCGCACCGTCCGTGCGCTGGTGGGCGACATCCTGTCCCAGGATTTCGTCGGGGCACTCAGAGCGAAAGGCCTCTCCGAGTTCGGCGTGTTCAAGCATGTGGTGAAGAACGCCGCCCCCACCGCTCTCGCCATCATGGGGCTGCAGCTCGGCTACCTGCTCGGCGGCTCGATCCTGATCGAGACGGTGTTCGCCTGGCCCGGCACCGGCTTCCTCCTCAACGCCGCGATCTTCCAGCGCGACCTGCCGCTGCTGCAGGGCGCCATCCTCGTCCTGGCGATGTTCTTCGTCGCCCTCAACCTCATCGTCGACGTCGTGCAGACGGCGCTCGACCCGCGCATCGAGAGGGGCTGATGGCACTCGGAACCAGTCCGGCCGCATCGGCCATCGACATCGCCGGCGGGGCGCCCCCGCTCACCTCCACGCCAGATGCCTTCGTCGCCTCGCGCGGCTTCTGGGGCAACGTGCTGGCCAAGCTCCTGCGCGATCCCGTGGCGATGACAGCGGCGTGTCTCATCCTCGCCATCGTGGCCATCGCGTTGCTGTCACCCTGGATCACGCCCATGGATCCGTATCGCGGCTCGATGGTGCGGCGGCTGAAGCCCGTTGGCGACGCCACATACATTCTCGGCTCGGACGAGCTCGGGCGCGACATGCTGAGCCGCCTGATGCTGGGCGGGCGCCTCTCCCTGTTCATCGGCGTCACGCCGGTGATCCTCGCCTTCCTCCTCGGTTCCAGCATCGGCATTCTCGCCGGCTATGTCGGCGGCTGGCTGAACACGGTGCTCATGCGCACCGTCGACGTGTTCTTCGCCTTCCCCTCGGTGCTTCTGGCCATCGCGCTCTCGGGTGCGCTGGGAGCGGGCGTGTTCAATTCCATCGTCTCGCTGACCTGCGTGTTCACACCCCAGATCGCCCGCGTGGCCGAGAGCGTGACGACGCAGATCCGCTCACGCGACTATGTCGATGCCGCCCGCCTCTCCGGCGCCTCGACCCTGACGATCCTGCGCGCGCAGGTGCTCGGCAACGTGCTCGGACCGATCTTCGTCTACTCCACCAGCCTCATCAGCGTGTCGATGATCCTGGCCTCGGGCCTCTCCTTCCTCGGCCTCGGCGTGAAGCCGCCGGAGCCCGAATGGGGCCTGATGCTCAACACCCTGCGCACGGCGATCTACGTGAACCCGATGGTCGCGGCACTTCCGGGCCTTGCGATCTTCATCGTCTCGATCTCGTTCAACTTGTTCTCGGACGGCCTGCGTTCGGCAATGGAAGTGAAGTCATGAGCACGCCCATCGCGTCGAGCCCGCTCTCCCCCCGCGACCGCGGCGGCCCGGGCCAGCCACTTCTCACCGTCGAGGGGCTGGTGAAGCATTTCCCGGTCAAGAAGGGGATCGGCGGAAAGAAGGCCGTCGTGCGCGCCGTGGACGGCGTCGATTTCGACATCAAGAAGGGCGAGACCCTGGGGGTCGTCGGCGAATCCGGCTGCGGCAAGTCCAGCACCGCCCGCCTCATCATGGGCCTGACCCAGCACGACAAGGGAGAGATGCTGTTCGATGGCGAGCGCATCGGCAGCCGGGCCCTGCCTCTGCGCGAGTTCCGCGCCCAGGCCCAGATGGTGTTCCAGGACAGCTACTCGTCGCTCAACCCGCGCATGACCATCGAGGGGTCCATCGCCTTCGGCCCACGGGTCCACGGGGTGCCCAAGCGCCAGGCCATCGAGCGGGCGCGCAGCCTGCTCGCCCGCGTCGGCCTGGAACCGGCGCGTTTCGCCGCCCGCTATCCGCACGAACTCTCCGGCGGCCAGCGCCAGCGCGTGAACATCGCCCGCGCCCTGGCACTGGAGCCGCGCCTCGTGGTCCTCGACGAGGCGGTCTCGGCCCTCGACAAGTCGGTGGAGGCGCAGGTTCTGAACCTGCTGATGGACCTCAAGCAGGAATTCGACCTCACCTACCTGTTCATCAGCCACGACCTCAACGTCGTCCGCTTCATCTGCGACCGGGTGGCAGTGATGTATCTCGGGCAGGTGGTGGAGATCGGCCCGGCCGACACCGTGCTGGCCGACCCCGCCCATCCCTATACCAAGGCGCTCCTGTCCTCGATGCCCTCGATGGACCCGGACAACCGCACCACCGTTGCGCCCCTCGCCGGAGACCCGCCCAACCCCATCGACCCGCCGCCGGGATGCCGTTTCAACCCGCGCTGCAGCCTCGTGGAGGATGTCTGCCGGAGCCAGGTTCCGCCCCTCGCCCCGGTCGACCCCGTCCACCGCGTCGCCTGCCTCGCCCGCCAGCCGGGATCCGGCCATTCGGCGGCGCCCGCCCTGTCGGTGGCCGCATGAGCACGATCCTTCGCCACCGAGGCACGCCCCGATTCGCGCCGAACCCGAGATGCGACCGATGACCCGAGCGGTTGGCAAGGAACCCGCCGTCGAAATCCAGGGCCTGAAGGTCACTTTCGGCGGCAAGGTCCGCGCGGTCGATGGGGTCGATCTCACCCTCGGCCGAGGCCAGGCCATCGCCCTCATCGGCGAGTCGGGATCGGGCAAGAGCGTGACCCTGCGCGCGATCATGCGCCTCAACCCCGAGCGCAAGACTGCGATCGAAGGCCGCATCCTCGTCGCCGGCCGCGACGTGATGGCCATGGGCAAGCGCGACCTGACGGCATTGCGCGGCCGCGAAGTCGCGATGATCTTCCAGGAGCCGCTGCTGGCCCTCGATCCGGTCTATACGGTGGGCCGCCAGATCATAGAGGCGATCCGCCAGCACGAAGGAATCGGCGCAGCCGAAGCGCGGGCCCGCGCGCTTCAACAGTTCGAACGGGTGCGCATCCCGAGCCCGGAGCGGCGACTCGACGCCTATCCGCACGAGATGTCGGGGGGTATGCGCCAGCGCGCGATGATCGCCCTCGCGCTCGCCTGCAACCCCAAGGTCCTCCTCGCCGACGAGCCGACGACGGCCCTCGACGCCACGGTGCAGATCCAGATCCTGCTTCTCCTGCGCGACCTGCAGGCGGAACTCGGACTGTCCACTCTCTTCGTCACCCACGATCTGGGTGCCGCCGTCGAAGTCGCCGACCGGATCGCGGTGATGTATGCCGGCCGCATCGTGGAGGAGGGCTCCGCTCGGCAAGTGGTGCTGAACCCGCATCATCCCTACACGATCGGCCTGCTGCGCAGCCGCGCCGACGGGGCGCTCGCCAAGGGCTCCCGGCTCCAGACCATCCCGGGAAGCCCGCCCGACCTCGCCAACCGCCAGCCGGGCTGCCCCTTCGCACCGCGCTGCTTCCTTGCCGAGGAACGCTGCCGCGTGGGCGACCCGCCGGTGGTCGAGGCCGGACCGGGCCATCGCGCCGCCTGCTGGAAGACCGACGAGGCGGCGCGGAGCTTCCAGGCTCAGCGGGCGGAGTTGGCGGACGCGTAGCCCCCCTCCCACGACCTCGCCCTGAAGTGCCGAAGCGAAGCACGGACGTTTTTCGAGGCCCCTTCGCGCGGCACCTTGGACTGAGGTTGAAGGTTGAAGAACCGCCCCCATTCCCCAGCGACTGAACCGAGACAACGGATAGGCATATGAGCACGACCCACAATCTCCGCGTCGACGGCGCGCGCCTGTGGTCCACGATCATGGAGACCGCCCGGTTCGGCGCCACCCCCGCCGGCGGAATCAACCGGCTGACCCTATCGCAGGAGGATGGCCAAGTCCGGGACTGGTTCCGGGATGCCTGCGAGGCGGCGGGCCTCGAAGTGGGTGTCGACGCGCTGGGTACGCAATTCGCCCTGCGGCGCGGACGCGACATGACGCGCCTGCCCGTCGCCTGCGGCTCGCATCTCGACACACAGCCCACGGGGGGCAAGTTCGACGGCATCCTCGGCACCCTGGCGGGGCTGGAGGTTATGCGCGCCCTCAACGATGCCGGCATCGAGACCGAGGCGCCCCTGCTTCTGGTCAACTGGACCAACGAGGAGGGCTCGCGCTACGCACCCGCCATGATGGCGTCCGCCGCCTATGCGGGCGAGTTCACGGTGGAGGACATCCATTCCCGTCGCGATGCCGCCGGCATCGAGGTGAGGCAGGCGCTGGAGGCCATCGGCTATCGCGGAGACGAGCCGGTGGGCGAGCGCAGGATCGGCGCTTTCGTAGAACTGCATATCGAGCAGGGTCCGATCCTGGAGGCCGAGGAGACCACCATCGGCGTGGTCGAGGGCGGGCAGGGGATCGCCTGGTTCGACGGCGTGGTGACGGGTTTCGAGAGCCATGCCGGCACGACACCGATGCTGCGCCGGCGCGACGCCCTCAACGGCTTCGCCGAGATCGCACTGGCCGTCGAGCGGATCGCCCATGCCCACGGTCCCACGGCGGTGGCGACGATCGGCGAGGCGGCGATCGGCGCGCCATCGCGCAACGTCATTCCCGGCCGCATCCGCTTCACCCTCGATGTGCGTGACCCGAAAGCCAAGACCCTCGATGTGGTCGAGAGTGAATTGCGAGCGGAACTCGACGCCATCGCCGGTCGGCGCAAGCTCACCATCGAGCTGACCCGGATCTGGCGCAAGGAGCCGGTGCCGTTCGATGCCGGAGTGGTGGGCGCCGTCGAGGCGGCGACCAAGGGTTTGGGCTTCAGCCATCGCCGCATGGTCTCGGGCGCCGGCCACGATGCCTGCAATATCGCCGCCCTCGCCCCGACGGCCATGATCTTCGTGCCCTGCCGAGACGGGATCAGCCACAACGAGGCGGAATCGGCGACCCAGGGCGATTGCACCGCTGGCGCCGACGTCCTGCTCCAGACCCTTCTCACCCTGGCCAATTCACCGGTTCGGGCTGGCTGAACCGGAGTCGTCCGGGTTGGTTGGCGAGGTTCGGCAGCGACGTCATACATGTCTGCTGGAACGCACGCTCCGGCCTATCGGCGTCGAGCTCAGTGGATCGACCATCTCCCTCTCTCGCAGCGACAGGCATGCAATATGATGCTTTGCGCTGCCGAGGTGCGGGGCGGGGCCGGTTGTGGCCTCGCATACAGCCCCTTCATGGCGCAGCCGGAAGACCGCGGCGAAGTGAGGGAGATGCATGACAGAGACAATCTATGTGAATGCGACAAGCCCCCACAAAAGCAACTACAGGAAAATCCCTTTATCCCCTCTTCATTGGGTTGTGTTGCGCGCAAAAAACACGCAACGACATATTCTCCAAGCATATCCTGGAACAAATTCATTCCTGTAAGGCGGCATATTGGCCGAGGAGAAAGTAGCATGTCGCCACGGTCGCCGATGGATCCATCCGGACGGTCGGATGGCGCATCGCGCCGTGTCCCGTCTCGCCGCCTGCTGAAGCTCATGGACAACGCCACGGATATCGCTTTCTGGTCGGCCGATCTCGAAGAACTCGGCATCCATGGTTCGATCGGGCTTCACCGCGTTCTCGGCCTGCCCCCCTCCGTCGCCCTGAGCTTCGGCGTCGTCGAGGCCATGATGCATCCCGATGACCGGGCCGCGCATACGGACATGCTGACCGTTCTCCGCAATGGCCGGCCTCTCAAGCGCGAGTTCCGCATCATCCGGCCGGACCAGACACTGCGCTGGATTGCCAGCCATGCGGAGGTTGTGCATGGCCCCGGCAATCGCCCGAGCCAAGCCATCGGCGTCGTCGAGGATGTGACCGACCAGTACGACGCGAAACACTCCGCCGAACAAGGATACGATCGCTTCAAGGCCCTGCTCTCGGCTACCGCCGCCGTGGTCTGGATCGTCAGCCCCGACGGCAAGTCGATCGACATGCCGCTCTGGGAAGAGCTCACCGGACAGCGACACGAGCAGTTCCAGGGGCTTGGCTGGCTCGACGTGCTTCATTCCAACGACAGGGAGCGTACGAACTTCGCCTGGCGCACGGCCCTCAGCCACGACACGGCCTATAACACCGACTATCGGATCCTTTGTGTCGACGGGATCTATCGCTGGTTCAACGCCCGTGGCGTGCCGATTATGAACCGAGACGGCTCAGTGAAGGAATGGGTCGGCGTGTGCCTGAGCGTCCCAGGACAGAGCCGATTCCAGGCTGCTTCATCGACAACGGAAGTACGCGGCCCCGCGAGCGATATCGGTCGCGGCGGCGGGGAGATCACGTCCGCACAGGTTCGGGCCGCCCGCGGGATGACCGGCCTGTCGAAGGACGAGCTGGCTCGACGCGCGAGCGTTTCGGTTTCGACCATCGTCCGGATCGAAGACCCCGACGCCACGATCCGGCCGCGACGCGACACGATCCAGGCGGTGCGTCAGGTTCTCGAACAGGCCGGCGTCGTCTTCACCTTCGATCCAGGGCACAAACCCGGCGTGCGAGAGGCGTAAGGCTGGGCCTCGTCGAGTCTGATCTGTGTTTCCGGTTCACCGATATGGGGTCGAGACCACCTTCGCTCACGCGCCCGTGTCGCTGGAGACTGGCTGCCTAAACCGTTGCTTCAGCCGCTTGCCGAGTTCTCCCCTGCGCGCATACCAGGCTTGACGGATCGCGCGATCGAGCTCGGCAGGGGCGACCTCGTTGAGCTGATCCGCCAATGCCATCATGCGCTCGTCATCGGCAAAGGCGAGTTCGCTGCGAAAGAGCAGGATCAGCCCGCGAACGTGTCGTGGGTCGATATGAAGCAAGCGTGACAGGACCTGAGATGACTCACTGGCAGCGCCGTAGCGGAACAGCCGATCACCGGCTTCCACCATAAGGTTGAGATCCCCACCCGCCACATGTGCCACGGCGCGCCACGCGGCCAGGATGGATTCCTCGTCCCCTGTCGATTCGAGGGCCTTGGCAGCTAGCCGCCGAACCCTGCCCTGATTGTTCGTCATCAGCACGGAGATGTAAGAGCTGAGCCGATCCTCGTTCTTCTCTTCCTCGGCGAGACGGCCGAGAGTCTTCCAGGGCTCTTGCAACTCCGCATCCGTCTGGCAGGCGCGCAGGATCAGGTCGCCGCCGCGCTCGCGGTCCCCCTTGATGAGGGCGATTTCGCCGAAGAGCCATATGCCTATGGCGCTGTCCGCGTCCCGCCGGAACTCAGCCTCGGCGATCTCGGCCATGGCAGCGACATCCTGTAGTTTCATGGCGCGCCGAATCCGCACCGGAAGCGCTTCCTCGACCTGCGCTTCCAGTAGGGCGGGCGCGCCATTCTCGTCGATCAGCTTCGCCTCCAAACGGCGCGCCCGCTGGGCGAGGCGGATCGCCCGTTCGATCTCTTCCGGGCAAACCGTCATCATGAGAACCACCAGATCGGCCAAACGCTCGTTGTCGGAGAAGAGCAGTTCGCTGCGGTACAGCATCAGCAGGATGCGTCCATTGGTCGGATCGTCCGCAAAGGCTGCCTCGAAGATCCGTGCCGCATCCTCCCCCGCTCCCGCGCGGAGCAGGCGGTCTCCGGCCTCGATCTGGAGGTTCACATCACCCTGAGCCGCCACCGCGACCTGACGCCATGCTTCGACGGCCGCTTCGTCGGTGCCGGTCCGCTCGATGATCTTGGCGGCTATCCGCTTGATCCGGCCTTTACCGTTGGTCATCAGCACGCTGGCCAGGAGCTTGAGCCGCTCCTCGTCCTGTTCGTCTTCGGCGATTCGCGCCAACGCCTTCCACGGCTCCTCGAAAGAGGGGTTGGCCTGACAGGCACGTAGGATCAAGTCGATGCCACGTCGACGCTCTCCGCGCGACAGGGCGAGTTCCCCATACAGCCAGATCGCCGTTGTACTGTCCGGATCACCCTCCATCTCGGATGCGGCGATGGAGGCCACCATCGGCCAATCCTCGAGCTTCAGAGCGCGACGGATCCGTGCCAGCAAAGTCTCTACGGCATCGACGTCGGGCCTGTTGAGGTCGACTAGCCTCATGTATTCGTGGATGGCCCGCTGAGCGTTAGAGTAGAGGACGATCTTGTCGCTCTGCACTACGCCGACGATGTCGCAGAATTCCCGAACCAGCGTGACGTTCGACGAGATGACGATGAAGCCGCTCGCGGCCGAGCGCTGCTTAACAACGCTGGCGAAACGGTCGGTGAACTCGGCCGTCTGCGGAATAATGTCCCCGTCAACGAAATACGTCTCGTAGGGCAGCCCATAAGACAGGGCATACCGGAAGGAGAGGGCGATATCGGCAGGCACCTGCTTGTAGGGCACGTCCATGAAAGCGTCGATATTGGCCACGAACGCGACGAACTTGATAAGGCTCGTCGGCTCGATCCGGTGCATCTTGGCGGCGAATACGCAGTTCCGCCTCAACGTGTGTTGCACCACGATTCCCGCCATACGGCCGACGGGGCTCGAAATCTCCGCCTCGCGCCGGACTTTGCCGATACTGGGCGCCCGCACCCCCATGATGAGGTCGCTGAAAGCACGGCGCTCGATCTTCGAAGCGCAGAGAATCCCGACACGCCGGTTCGTCGGGATGACCCCGGTGAGGCCGCACAGAACCGCGTGCGACCGCGACTGAAGCGACCTGAGCCAGACGTTCTCCAAGATCAGCATGAAACATCTCGTACGGAGAGCGATAGGCACCGTTTCACCGCACGTGTCGCCGGTCGCGCGCTCAATCCCGATCTCCCAATCCGAAATCTAAAACCGCGTCACGCGAGGAAGCAACATCATGCCTCGATCCAGCATGCGTCGACAGAGACCGAACCGAATTTCCCTGTCCGACCTTCCTTGGCGAACCAAGCCCCAATCCCGGCCCTGACGTCGATCCGGCGTGTTTGTCACGATCGACGGTCCTGCTGCAACGACATGGCCGGAATGAGGTCCCGCGATTGTCGGCTCTTGTCCAACAATCACGTGATCCGCTCGTTTTCCCGTCGCTATCGGCCCTGTCATATTCCCCGGGAACGGTCGCCGACGGGATGCGCCAGGGCCGAGAGGCCCGTACCGCTCATCCCTCCATCGAGAAAATCGAGAAAGGCCGGCGTATCCACGGTCCAGCTGTCCATGGCGCCGAGATGCGGCTCCAACCAGCCTCGATAGCGGTGTCCCATCACGAGGCTAAGCCGGGCGAAGTTCAGGCGCAGGAAGTAAGTGCCGTCCTGCACCGGCACCATCTCCGTAATCTGCGCTCCCGATTGCGCGAAGAGGATATGCGCCAAGCCCGCACCATGGGGAGCGACGATCCGCGTCGCCGACGATACGGTGAAAACCTGCTGCCACAGCGGCATGGTTCCTAGGGTGATGCCCGCGTATTCTCGCTTCGCGATCTGCGCCTCGAGTTCGGCCTCGTTCCTCATGACGCGCCGGCCCGAGTCGCGGCGAGAGATGTAGATCGCGTCGCAAGCACTCACCATCTCCCGAGCGGCGATGGCCCTGGCGGCCTGCTTCACCCGTTCGATGACCGGCGCCACCTGGTCCCAATAGGTGAAGCCCTGCATGCCGCTGCGGGCGATCAGCAATCGCTCCACGAAGACCGCTTCCCCCACACCGACCACCGCGTGGGAGAGGCCGGCCAATTGCAGCGTCTCCCTCTCGAAGGAAGGGGCCTGGTCGCTGAGGAGGACTGCCGCCTCCGGCGCCCCGTCCTCGAGCATCCAGGAGAAGAGCGGGAGACGGTCCACCAGCCAATGATAGATGCCGCGTGTGGCCTTGATGGCGAAGAAACCCGTCGTGATACGGGGGGCGTCCTGGCGCGACAGGCTGGGGATGGGAGCCCCCTTCGAGACGATGACGCTGCCGTCCTCCTTCCAGATCTGGCCGTTCCGGTCCACGAACACATCCCGGTATTCGATGATTTCGGGCGGCTTCGCCCGGGCGGCCTTTTGTCGGAAACTCTCGATATCGGCCGCGATCCGCACCGCGTGTCGCGGCGGGGTGCGCTCGCTCGACACGATCTCGACGGTGCCCTGAACCTGTCGCCCGGACCCGGAGAACGGAAAACGAATCGCTGTCGACATCGCCATTGCGGCGCTGGCCGTGGCACCGGGAGCAGGGGGGCTGGCCTTCGCCATGGCCGCCTTGATCTCGGACCGCAGGGCCGGATCCTTGGTATGGGGGAGAAACGATTTCGCCTGCTGCGCAAATCGCGGCTCGGCCATCATCGATGCGTCGGCCAGGAAGACCGCCCAGGCGGACGACGCCTCGCCGATCAGCAGGAACCTCTGGCTCACCGCATAACGGTCTCGCTTCGGCCATTCCGCACGAAGGGACTCCTTCTCGGCCCAACGAAGCGCCTCCACGTCCCGCATCTCACCGGCGGCGCGAATGAACATGCCCATCATCGAGGGGCTGTTCTTGAGCCGGTTCGCCTTACGCGCCCGCGTCAGGATCGTCGTCCAATCGCCGCGTTCGAAAGCCGCCTCGAAATCCCGGTACTTGAACCCACGTCCTCCGAGGACGGTCCAACGCCAGACGCGTCTCAGCAGATGACGACCACTTTCCATGATTGGCCGAAACATAGCGATCGATCACATCCTTTGTCGTTCAACTACGGCACCGCCTCTTCAGGTTGAAGAAGGAAAAGACCGGGGTCTTGCGGGCGGGGATCGCCGGACGGACGCTCCCATGTCAATCCAGTTCGTCCAAAGCGACGGATCGGCCATCCACAGCTGGCCTACAAACGAGCCGCTGCCCTGCAACAGGACACCTTCGCATCTGCGAAGGCGTGTGATAGTGCCACTATGCTGATTAACTTAGGAGCTTTACGCATGATTGCACGTTCCAAATTTCCTATTTTCCTTGCCATCGCCGCCCTGGCCGTCCCCGTCGCTCTCGCCACTCCGGCCTCCGCCAAGGGCAACAAGATCATCTCGATGATCGACACCGACAATGACGACACGATCGACCTGAAGGAAGTCCAGGCCGTCGCAAGCGCCAAGTTCGACGCCCTCGAAGGCGATAAGGACGGCACCCTCGACGCCAAGGAACTGAAGGGCCGCGGCGGCAAGAAGGTGATCGCCGAAGCCGATCCGGACAAGGACGGCACCCTCGACAAGAAAGAATATCTCGCTCTCGTCGAGTCCCGCTTCAAGGCGGCCGATCCGGACAACGACGGCACCCTCGATGCCGCCGAGCTGAAGACCCCGGCCGGCAAGGCCTTGGTGAAGCTGCTCAAGTAAGCACGCGGCTCACCCTCGCGACGAGCCGCTAGCCAAGTCTTACGGCGTCGATAGAACGACCAGACCCCATGCACCGGCTCGAACCGGCGCATGGGGTTTTTGTCTTGCCGTTCCGGAACCGCAGGCAGCTTGGGCCATCTGCCGCCGGAACGATCCCGTCAGGCCATCGACCCGGTACCACGAAGCGACCCAAGCGGGTCGAGCACCTATGCTACCGGCGAATCACTCGGCGTTTTCGAGCCTATCGCGGACGACTCACGTTGCCGGAACTCCCCGAATCGAAAGAGACAGGGTGCGAAAAAGCCCAACCCTCGTCCGCTGAACGCGCAGAAATGCACGAATTCCTGTGCGCTGCAGCACCTTGGTGCACAGAGACTTGTTTAAGGGCGAAAGATCCCTAGATACAACGACATCATGACAGCGTCGTATCGTGACTTTCCAGATGTCACGGGGCGGATCGGAAGGAACTGGAGCACGAATCGTGTTCCGGAACCGAAGAAACGTTCGCGCGGCGGATTTCAATCCGGTCCCATCGGGCGTGCGCCCGCCAGAGACGCAGAACCCTGCGAGTACGTTTTACATGAATCAGCTCGTTCGCCTGTCACAGATCGGCGATGCAGACGCCATTGCCGAGCCATCGGCTGAACTGCGTGTCCCCTTCGCGCAGTCGGGTGCCTTCGTGTGTAAGTTCATCATCGGCGAGCCTAACGATCGCGCGGTGTGCTGTGGAGCGCCTGCGCCGGATGGCAAAAGCTGGTGTGCCTTCCACCGTCGTATCGTGTTCGAGCCGGCCCGCCCCGGGCGGCTTCGCTAACGCGCCACTCATTCCGCGTAGATCTCAGGCCTCGCTGGCATTCCCGGCGGGGCTTTTTGCGTGAGCGTCACCGGACGCGCCCATACGCAGCGAAAATCTCAGCGACCTAGTTTGGTCAGGGATCAATCCTCGGGATCGTCCTGATCCTCTGGCTCGCGGAGGGTCTCCAGGGGCCGTCCGCGAAGAGTACGAAGATCGCTGCCACGGACGACGAGATATCCCGCTTCCCGTGCCTGGCGCAGACGGGCCGCCCGGTAATCCGTCACTCCGTCCTCCCTACGGTGATAGACAGGAGCCTCGTCCGAGACATAGCCGTAGCGATAGGCTGGCGCCTCCTCCCGTGACGGCTGAAAGGCCCGGACGGTCCAGGCACGGTCTGCTGTGGATCGGTGGGTGGGAGCGCGGACGGCCGTGCGTCGGATCGGCTGGCGGTCGGCGGGAGCGATGCGGCGCGCGACCTTGGGTGCAGATGCCTTCCTGCTCACTTGCCGATGAGCCACCGCGTCGCGACGGCTGCCGGCAACCTGTCTCGCGCGAGTCGGCGCGTTCCCCTTACGAACCTCCTGCGGCTTACCCTCCTCGCGGGCGGCGACAGGCGAGGGAGTGGCCTTACGATCGGGCGGGTCGGTCCATGCTCGCCCGGCGGGAGGGGGCGAAGCATCCTGAGCGAGAGCGGGATCGACCGGGGACATGGCCCAGATCGCCAACAGGCCGAGCGCTGCAACGATCGTCGAAACCCGATGGATCCGCACTGGCATCGACGTTCTCCAGGCTGGTGCCGAGAGATCGGACGCATATCGGCGATCCACCTCTGCACGCGCCGCCCGGCAATCGGAAGCGGACAGCGGCGAGAGCTTAACGAAAGCTTACGATGGCGTCCACGATGCTATGTTAACCGACCGCCGATGGGGACATCGACCTATGCAGGGCGGCGCGGCGGCGTCACTGCGCCCGACCTGTCGCGTGGCCATGGTCGGCCCTACGCTGTGCAAACGGAGCATGGCCGCCCGCACCATGCCCACCGCGACCGGTTGCCGTCCGGGGTCTGCCGACACACATGGCTAACGACTCGAAAGCGAAGGCGTCGCCGCTCCAGCGATCGTCCTCGGCTACGGTCGGCCGGGATTTTCCCTGTATCGCTCCACAATCACCCCGGCGTGGAGAGGAGAAACGCCATGAGACGATTCCTGTCGGTCCTCGCCCTGCTGGGCAGCGTCGCGCCAGTCCTCGCACAGGCCCCGGCCCCCGCGACGCAGAATGCCGCGCCGCAGACCTATGAGAGCAAGGTCGTCAACGGGAAGGGTGAACCGATCGGTACGGCCACGATCCGCGACGGAGCGAGCGCGCTGGTGCTACGCTTGGCGATCCAGCCCGGTGGGCTGCCTCCCGGCTGGCACGGCATCCACTTCCACGCCGTGGCGGATTGCTCGGACATGGAGAAATTCGAGAAGTCGAAGGCCCATGTGAACCACGACCAGAGCAAGCACGGCCTGCTCAATCCGGAAGGACCGGATGAGGGTGACCTGCCGAACGTCTATGCCAATGCCGATGGCTCGGTGAATGCCGAGGTCTCGAGCGAGACGCCACTTACGGGCGAAGGCGGCCTCAAGGATGCCGACGGCTCGGCATTGATCATCCATGCCAATGAGGACGACCATACGAGCCAGCCCATCGGTGGCGCCGGCGCCCGCATCGCCTGTTCGGTGATCAAGTAACCCGCCATCGCATCCCCGGCCCGATGCCGGGAGGGGATGCGAGCGCGGAGGGCGACATCACGATCGCCGCGACCGCGGAGCCGTGATGTCTGCCCCGGTTCAGTAACGGTCGGTCAGCGTTGGGCCTTGCCGATGCTGACGAGCTTGGCGCCGGCCCGTGCCTTCTGCTCGGGCAGGGTAGCCTGAACGGTGCGGACGATGCTGTCGGCATCGAGGCCGGCCTCGGCGTACATGGTGTCGGGGCTGTTGTGGTCCTGGTAGGTGTCCGGCAGCGTCAGCGTCCGCACCCGCACCCGGCCCGCATCGAGCGCGCCCTTCTCCGACAGGAGATGCAGCACCATAGCCCCGAAGCCGCCGACCGAGCCCTCTTCCAGGGTGATCAGAACCTCGTGGCTCGCCGCCAGATCCAGGATCATCGCCTCGTCGAGCGGCTTGGCGAAGCGCGCATCCGCCACCGTCACGGCGATCCCCGCCGTCTCGAGCAGGTCGGCCGCCTTCAAGGCTTCGCCCAGACGCGTGCCCAGGCTCAGCAGCGCCACCCGTGCGCCCTCGGGACGCCGCACGATCCGGCCCTTGCCGATCGGCAGCGGCACGCCGCGCTCGGGCAGGTCGACACCGACCCCCTCGCCGCGCGGATAGCGCAGCGCGATCGGGCCGCTGTCATGGGCATGCTGGGTCGCCACCATGTGGACCAGCTCGGCCTCGTCGGAGGCCGCCATCACCGTCATGTTCGGCAGGCAGCACAGATAGGCGAGATCGAACGCACCCGCATGGGTCGCCCCGTCCGCACCCACCAGACCCGCCCGGTCGAGGCAGAACCGCACGGGCAGGTTCTGCAAAGCCACATCATGCACGACCTGATCGTAGGCCCGCTGCAGGAAGGTCGAGTAGATCGCCACGAACGGCTTGTAGCCCTCCGTCGCCAGACCGCCCGCGAACGTCACCGCATGCTGCTCGGCGATGCCCACATCGAAGGTCCGGTCCGGATGCGCCTTGCCGAACAGGTCGATCCCGGTGCCGCCCGGCATCGCCGCGGTGATCGCCACCACCTTGTCGTCGGCATCCGCCGCCTTGATCAGGCTCTCGCCGAAGACCCGCGTATAGGCCGGCGCGTTCGGCTTGGCCTTGGCCTGCACGCCCGACAGGACGTCGAACTTCACCACCCCGTGGTAGCGGTCGGCCGACGCCTCGGCCGGGGCGTAGCCCTTGCCCTTCTGGGTCACGACATGGAGCAGGATCGGGCCCTGGTCCGAATCGCGCACGTTCTTCAGGATCGGCAGGAGATGGTCGAGGTTGTGCCCGTCGACCGGGCCGACATAGTGGAAGCCCATCTCCTCGAACATCGTGCCGCCGCCCACCACCAGCGAGCGGGCGTATTCCTCCGCCGCCGCGGCGCGCTGGTAGATCGCCTTCGGCAGCAGCTTGCCGAGCTGCTTGGCCGTCTCGCGCAGGCCGCGATAGGTCCCGCCCGAGGCCAGGCGCGCGAAATAGGCCGACATCGCCCCCACCGGCGGGGCGATCGACATGTCGTTGTCGTTCAGGATCACGATCAGCCGCGAATGCAGCGCGCCGGCATTGTTCATCGCCTCGTAGGCCATGCCCGCCGACATCGAACCGTCGCCGATCACCGCCACCATGTTGCGGCGCTTCGGAGCGGGCTGGCCCTTGGCCTTGGCCGTCGACTCGTCGAGATCGCGGCCCACCGCCATGCCGAGCGCCGCCGAGATCGAGGTCGAGGAATGCGCCGCCCCGAACGGGTCGTAGACACTCTCCGACCGCTTGGTGAAGCCCGACAGCCCGCCCGGCTGGCGCAGCGTCCGGATCCGGTCCCGCCGCCCCGTCAGGATCTTGTGCGGGTAGGCCTGGTGCCCGACATCCCACACGATCCGGTCGTCGGGCGTGTCGAACACGTGATGCAGCGCCACCGTCAGCTCGACCACGCCGAGCCCCGACCCGAGGTGACCGCCCGTCACCGACACCGCGTCGATCATCTCCAGACGCACAGCGTCCGCCACCGCCTGAAGCTGGCTCTCAGGAAGCGCGCGAAGAGCAGACGTCTCGTCAAGCCCGTCGAGGATCGAGGTTTCTATCCGTGACACCGAAGCAACCTCACGCCCGGAGGGAAGACATGCGCGCAAACTCTTGCGGCAGATGAATATTTTCGAAACAGCCACAGATCATCACGATCTCCAGGGCTCAGCCGACATCAAGGGGAGCGACCCCCGCCGCGCGCCCATCGGGCCCGAGCGTGATCGTCTGGATCCGCGCCTCGGCCTTCCGCAGCAGGCCTTCGCAATGCCGCTTCAGGGCCTCGCCGCGCTCGTAGATCGTAACCGACTCGTCCAGGGGCACATCGCCCTTCTCGAGCCGACGTACGATCTCCTCGAGCTGTTCGAGCGCCTTCTCGAACGGCAGATCGAGCCCCTCACCGGACACATTCGAATCGGTTGTCGCCGCCACGGCGGATCGCGCTGCGGTCATCCCAAGCTACCCCTCATTGTGCCGGTCTAAGCCTGCGCCCGCCCGCCGGACAAGCCCAAGGGGGCGTCAGCTGCTCTATCGGCGTGCAGTTCGTCAAGGGTGGCGTCGTTTCGGCCACACTCGATTCGGCACAATTCTAAGCTGGGCCGAGGCCTGTTCTTCACCCCAACGTGAGAACGAACGGGGTTCCCTCGAACGCATCCGCGCCCCGCCCGATCCCAGCGATGGCGGCCGACATCCGTCCCTCGCGCGCCAGTAGCCGATCGGCGATGTCTACGAACAGGGCGTTGGGCGTCGCCGACGGCGATGCGGCGCGCAGAGCAAGGGCGATCTCGGCCTCGTCCCGTTCCGGGGACAGAGCGCAGGCGGCGATATAGGCCGCTGCCGTGGAGCGGCTGATCCCGGCATAGCAGTGGATCAGCAGCGGACGCTCCCGATCCCATGAAGCGGCAAAATCGAGGATTCGACGCACATGAACCTCGCCCGGAAGGACATGCCCGTCGAGGGGAGCGACGATGTCACTGACTTCGACCACGCAATGGCGCCCGTCGGCAATACTGTCGGGCCGGTCGATCGCGGTGCCGACCTTCATCAGCGTCATCAGATGGTTCGCCCCGATGCGTTCGAGGGTCTGGGGCAGTTGCGACAGAGGGCAGACGTGAATGTCCGACATCAGAAACCGTGGCTAAGAGACTGAAAACGAGCGAGGAACCGGGTTTGCGCCTCGGCGATGGGCCACGGCTCGACCAAGGCCAGCGCCTCAGGCCCCGTTTCGTCGGGGTGGCCGAAGATGGTACCGGCTTCCTCCTCGGAAAAGCCCGCAAGGCGTGTGGCCTCGAGATAGGCCGCGACCGCATCGGCACGCTTGACGAGGCGAACCTCTTCCTCCGTGGGTTCCGCCAAGCCGAAGCGCCGGCGGATCGCCGCCATCAGGCGCAACTCCACGCTCTTGTAGGACGGGCCGATCGCCGCCTTGAACGGCGAGATGATGTCACCGATCACGTATTCCGGGGCGTCGTGCAGCAGGAGTTCGAGACGCTGCATCCGGCTCCGGCCGGGCGCCAGATCCGCCCCGAGAGCCTCGACCAGCAAGGCGTGCTGGGCCACGGAAAACGCGTGCGGTCCGGCGGTCTGGCCGTTCCAGCGGGCGACGCGGGCGAGACCGTGGGCGATGTCGGCGATCTCGATATCCTGCGGCGAGGGGTCGAGGAGATCGAGGCGCCGGCCCGACAACATCCGCTGCCAGGCGCGGGGGGCGGTGCTCACCGATCCACCCCCATGGCGGCGCAGGGAGCCTGTCGATGGCAGCCCATCAGATGGTCGTTCACCATGCCCACCGCCTGCATGAAGGCATGCACGATGGTGGGGCCGCAGAAGCTGAACCCTTCCGTCTTAAGGGCGCGGGAGATGGTACGCGAGACCTCTGTCTCGGTGGCGATGCCGGCCCGGTCCGTCGCCCGGCCCTGGATCGGCCTGCCCTCGACGAAGTCCCACAGGAAGCGCGAGAAGCCGGGGCCGCGCTCCTCGATGGCGAGAAAGGCGCGGGCGCCCGCGATGGTCCCGACGATCTTGGCGCGGTTCCGGATGATCCCGGTATCCTGCATCAGCCGCTCGATATCGGCTTGTGTGAACCGTGCGATAGCCTCCGGCTCGAACCCGGCGAAGGCCCGGCGGAACCCCTCGCGCCGCCGCAGGATGGTGATCCAGGACAGGCCGGCCTGGAACCCGTCGAGGATCAGTTTCTCGTACAAGGCCAGGCCGTCACGCTCGGGCACGCCCCATTCGGTGTCGTGATACGCGACGTAGACCGGGTCGAGCCCGGCCCACCAGCAGCGCGGGCAGCCGTCGGGATGATGGATCAGGCCTGTGGAATCGTCTGACATGGGATTGAGCGTAATCGGAACGGATCAAGAACACCAGATGGGCTGAGAACGCCGGGAGGCCAGGTCGTCGTCAGGAGCGATCGAGTGAGCATTCCCTCTCCCCGCACGCGGGGAGAGGGCCGCGACGACCCCGTCGTCGGCGCGGCGAGGCGGCAGCCGAAGGTGAGTAGGCTCGGTCCAAGGAGCCTCTTCCGAAATCGCCCCCTCACCGTCGCTCCGGCTTCGCCTCCACTCACCGAAGGCACGACGGGGTGCCTTCGGTCCTCTCCCCGCAAGCGGGGAGAGGTGCGCTCACCGGGTGTCATTGTCGCCACCGATCACCCGGCCGGCGTCACCTTCGGGAAGGCGAAGGTGGCGAATGAAGGTTTTTCGACGCCGAGGATCGCCGCACCGGCGCGCACCGGCTCACCGGCGGCGACCGCATCGGCGAGGCGGTCGAGACGGAGCATGGCGAGGCCGCGCGCTCCCGACACGCTCCCGATCGTGCCGAGCCCCCGCGCTCCCGCAGTCACCTCCGCGCCGGAGGTCACGGCCTCCCCGTCGCGGGAGATCACCGGAACGATGCGGGTGCGGGCCGTGCCGCGATGCTGCATGCGCGACACGACTTCCTGGCCGACATAGCAACCCTTCCTGAAATCGACACCGCCGAGTTGGTCCATCAGCGCCTCGTGCGGGAAGGCATCGCCATAGGTGAAGTCGCGTCCGCCCTCGGGAATGCCGAGGGCGATGCGGTGGGCGTGGTAATCCGCCTCGGTGGCATCGGCCGAGAACGCACCCTCGGCAAAGACGAGGCGCTCGCCCAACGCCGCGAGGCGTCCGTCGCGCAGGCGCTCGGTCTCGGAGGTTGTCTCCGCTCCATCCCAGGCGGCGGCGAGCCCCAGGGTCGGATCGACGGCGATCGTCGCCTTGGCGCGCAGGCGGTAAAGCGTGAGGCGCTTGGCCAGGGCCGGGGCCTGATCGGCCGGGCAATCCAGGCGGAAGCCGTCGCCGGAGCGCCAGATCAGGAAATCGAACAGGATCTTGCCCTGCGGGGTCAGCAGCCCGCCGAGCCGCGCCTCACCCGGTTCGAGGGTCTCGATATTGCAGGTCACCACGCCCTGGAGGAAGCTCATAGCATCCTCGCCCGCGATGGCGATGACGGCGCGGTCCGGCAGCAGGGCAATCGGCATGACAACTCCTCGACATTCTCCCACGAAGTCCTCGGCGCGCCAACGTGAAGCTGCGCCGCGAGCCCATCCGCGAGGTACGACGTTGCGCGCCGCACGAGGCTGACATAAGCCGCCGCCACCCGCGTCTCAACGCCGTTCAGGAGCGACCCCGATGGACCAGCCCTTCGATCTCCTCCTCACCGGCGGCACGATCGTCAATCACGACGGCGAGCACGCTGCCGATCTCGGCATCAGGAATGGGCGCGTTGCCGCCATCGGCGACCTGTCCCGGGCCGAGGGCGAGCGCCAGGATTGCACCGGCCTGCACCTGCTGCCGGGTGTCATCGACACCCAGGTCCATTTCCGCGAGCCGGGCCTCGACCACAAGGAAGATCTCGAATCGGGCTCTCGCGCGGCGGTGATGGGCGGCGTGACCGCCGTGTTCGAGATGCCCAATACCAGCCCGCTGACCACCAGCGCCGAGACCCTCGCCGACAAGGTGGCGCGCGGGCACCACCGCATGCATTGCGACTTCGCCTTCTGGGTCGGCGGCACCCACGAGAACGCCCATGAGGTCGCCACCCTCGAGCGCCTGCCGGGCGCGGCGGGGATCAAGGTCTTCGTCGGCTCCTCCACCGGCGCGCTCCTGGTCGAGGACGATGCCGGCGTGACGGAGATCCTGAAGCGCACCCGGCGCCGGGCCGCCTTCCATGCCGAGGACGAACCTATGCTGCGCGAGCGCAAGGGCCTGCGGGTGCCGGGCGATCCGTCCTCGCACCCGGTCTGGCGCTCGCCCGAGGCCGCGCTGAAGGCGACGCAGCGCCTCGTGCGGATCGCGCAGGAGACGGGTGCCCGCATCCACATCCTGCACATCTCCACGGCGGAGGAGATGGTGTTTCTCGCCGACCATAAGGACGTGGCCAGCGTCGAGGTGACGCCGCACCACCTCACCCTCGACGGGACCGAGGCCTATGCCCGCCTCGGCACCCTGGTGCAGATGAACCCGCCGGTGCGCGACGCGGCGCATCGCGACGGGATCTGGCACGGGCTGACGCAGGGCGTCGCCGACATCCTCGGCTCGGACCACGCGCCGCACCTGCTGGAGGAGAAGGCCAAGCCCTATCCGGATTCTCCTTCCGGCATGACCGGCGTCCAGACGCTGGTCCCGATCATGCTCGACCATGTCGCCAACGGACGGCTGTCCCTCGCCCGCTTCGTCGACATGACCAGCGCCGGTCCGAAGCGCCTGTTCGGCATCAGCCGCAAGGGCCGGCTCTCGGCGGGCTACGATGCCGACGTGACGGTGGTGAACCTCAAGCGCCGCGAGACCATCCGCAACCCATGGATCGCGTCCAAATGCGGCTGGACCCCTTATGACGGCGTCACCGTCACCGGCTGGCCGGTGGGCACGATCGTGCGGGGAAAGCGGGTGATGTGGCAGGGCGAGCTCGTCGGGCCTTCGAGCGGCGAAGCAGTGGTGTTCGACGAGGCCCTGCCGACGAGGTGAGGCCCACGCTCCAAGGCCGACCCGGCCCATAAACGCATCGAGCCGCCCGGACATGCCCGAGCGGCTCGTTTTTGATCATAGGCTCATCGTCAATGGGCCAGGTGCGGCCCCGTAGCGTGTCTCAATGCTGCGGAGCGGTGGTGAAGGCGCCGCCGCGGATGCGCTCGGGAAAACCCTCGGCATAGCGCGCCGTGGCATCCTCGCCATAGGTCATGACCAATTCCTGGAACGCGGCGAAGAGGGCCGCCTGCGCCATGCAATCACCGTCGATACCGTCGAGACAGCCTTCCGCGAACGCTTCCGAGACGTAGCCGAGGGCTACGCGCTTGTCGTCGAGATCGGCCTCGAAGGGCGCGGGGGCGGTGTCGATCTGCATGGCGATAACATCGGTTGCGCCGAAGAATGGCTCGGCGGATGACCGAAACATAGGCTGAGCTTCGCGCGTCGGGAAGCCAAGAATTGCGAAGCGGTTAACGCCGGCGCTCGAATACGACGAATTTCCTTCAGCCTTGCGCCCTGTATCCCAAGCGCAACATCTCCGCGTCATCCCCCGAAACGGCTGGCCAGGGCGTGCGAAAGCCGTTCCCCTTCAGCGACATAGCGGGACGCAGCCTCGGTCGCCGAAGGCGTGCAGGCCCGGTAGGTGAGGGAGTAACCGCGATACCCTCGGTTATACGCCCCGGCGAGGCGGTCCCGCCGGCCGGGCGTCACTCCCTCGGCCTCCATTAACGCCTTCATCCGTGTCGGCCATTCGGCGGCGTCCGGTGCCGCGCAGAGGCTGCGCAGGAAGGAGAGGGAGCCGATGATCTCGGAGAGCCGCATCAGGTCCCGGTCGTAGGGAGCGGGCGGCGGCTCGGCGGGGGCAGGGGGCTCCTTGTCCTTCTCGGGGGCCTTCTGCGCGGGTCGCCCTGGGTTGGCGCGCTGCTGAGCCGAAGCGAGATCGGGCATGCCCACCGCGAGGGCGGCGAACAGCAGCACAGGCGACAGGCATCGCCTCACCCACGACACAGCCACGCCCCGTCCTCCGTCGCCCCGAACCTCGTCCGTCAGGCTTACACCGTTTCCCGGCCAAGACGAGGCGCGCGTCGGCCTCATCGTGATTCCGCTTGGCCGCCGAAGCCTGCGACCTGCGCAAAGGCCTCGTCCACCGTGTCCCGCAATCCCGGCGTGGTGGCGAGATCCGCGAGCTCCTCGGGAAGAGCCCAGCGCACGCCGAGAGCTTCGGGACCGGGAGCCGGCTCGCCGCTTGCCCAGAGGGCGGCATGGGGATGGACGACGTAATGATGGCGCACGCGCCCGTCCTCGCCCTTCAGGATGATTTCCGTCGGGGTCAGGGAGCGAACGACCACGGCCGAGACGCCGACCTCTTCGCTCAGTTCGCGCAGGGCGGCCTGCGCCAAGGTCTCACCGGGCTCCACCAGCCCGCCGGGAAGCGTCCAGACTCCGCGAAGGGGCTCGTTGGCCCTGGCGGCCAGCAAGACCCGTCCGTCGCGGATGACGGCGATGGACGCGCCGACAAAGGGACGTGTCGGGAAAAGTCGCCCCTCTGAGCCGTCCTCGCTCGCTGTATCGCTCATGAGGCTCGCCGATTCACGGTTGCGGAGAGATGAGCGCGACCCGGCCGTCGGCGAGGCCGACGAGCAGGCGCGTGCGGGTGCCTTGGCCGATGGCGGCAACGCCAAAGGCGGCAAGGCCGGGCAGGGGAACGCGCTTCACCTCGCGGATGCCGTCCTTCAATGACAGGATCGCCAGGGCGCTCCGATCCGCCACCGGCACAGCGAGTTCCGGGACGCCATCCCCATCGGCATCGACAAGGGCCGACAGATCGGCCCCGCCCTCCCCTGGGGACAGGGTGGTGTAGCCTGGTGCCTCTCCGATCAGGCGAAGGGCTCCACCCTCATAGGCCCAAAGCTGGAGGATGCCGGCCCCGTCCGGAGCCGCCACGGCGACGATACGGGGCTGTCCGGCTTTCGAGACGTCGCCGATCGCCGCGAGGGTCAGCGCCTGCCCGCCCGCTCCCGGCTCCTGGACGGGACTTCGGGCAAGGACGGTCCAGGCCTTGTCGGCTTCCGCCGGGGGCTTGTTCGCGTCGGTTGTCGTCTTGCCCACGACGGCCAAAGCCGATCCGCCGCTTTGCGCCGTCACCGCGACGACGACCAGCCGACCATCGACGAGGGCGGCAATCGGTCGGCGCAGGGCGAAGGCCGCCCCGGCCCCGGCGGCGACGGCGGTGGTCACGATGGGCACGGGCTTCGGGTCGGCGCTCATTCCCACCGGCTGGCGCTCGCGGATGGTGAGCGTGGCCGCGCGTTCGGGCTCGCTGGCATTGGGACGGACGGAATCGGACAGGTAGGCACTGACCGCACCGAGGGTCGCGCGCCGGGTGCCGGGAATGGCGCCGCGCGGCGTCTCGGAAGCGATGAGGCCGTCGATGGCCTCGACACCGAGCAGGGTTGTGGCGACCTTGCCGTCGGCGAGGGTCAGCGCCGCACCGCCCTCGTCGCCCCACAGGACGGCCAGCGGCACATCCTCCACCACCTCGCCCTTCAATCCCTTGGGACGGGCGAGCGGAAGGAGGCCGGAGGTCGCCACCGCAAGGGACACCTCGCTGCCGGGGCCGCGCATGGCACGCGCCCTGAACGGCAGGTCGAGGATCGTCACCACCGGGTCGGCTCGGACCGGCTGCGGGCTCAGGGACGAAGCGACGAGAAGGGAAACCGCGAGGAGCGCCGAGCGCGCACCTCGTTCAGACATGCTGGCCGCCGTTGATGTGCAACTCGGCGCCGTTCACGTAGGACGAGGCCTCCGTGCAGAGGAAGTAGATCGCCTTGGCCACCTCGTCGGGCGTGCCGAGGCGCCGCTGCGGGATGCCGGCCACGATCTTGTCGGTGCCGGGCGAAAGGATCGCCGTGTCGATCTCGCCGGGCGAGATCGCGTTCACCCGCACACCGAGGGGCCCGAAATCGCTGGCCATCTCGCGGGTCAGGCCGGCGAGCGCCGCCTTCGACGTGCCGTAGGCCGCACCGGCGAACGGATGGACGCGCGAGCCCGCGATCGAGGTGACGTTGACGATGGAACCCTTGGCGCGGGTGAGTTCCTGGCAGAGGCCGCGCGCCAGGAGCAGAGGGGCGAAGACGTTGACCTGGAAGACCTTGCGCCAGTCGCCGAATTCCGTGGCGATGGCGCCGAGGCGCTCGCCATTGGCACCCTTGGGCGAGATGCCGGCATTGTTGACCAGGGCATGGAGCAGGCCGCCCTCATCCGCCAAGCGTCCGGCCACTTCGGCGACGCCGCGCATCGTATCCTCCGGGTCGGAGAGATCGACCTGGAGGTGATCCTCCGGCCCCATCTCCCACGGACAATTCTCCGGGAAGGCGTGACGCGAACAGGTGATCACCCGCCATCCGGCCGCGGAAAAGCGCTTGACCGTGGCGTGGCCGATTCCGCGGCTTGCGCCCGTCAGCAGCATGACGCGGCGGCGTTCATTGCTCGATATGGCCAAAGCCGTTCCTCAGGATTCGGAGGCGGTGGACAGCCGAGATCATCCCGCCGTGCCATGCCAAGGTCTAAGCCGCGGCGGCCGGGAAATCCAGGGTCGATCCCGCGTCGCAGCAAGACTGGAATCGCTCCAGGAAACTCTTGCCGCGAGGGAACCTGTCTGGCGGCGGAACTCCAGCCCTCAGGGATAGAGCCTCGCCCCATTCCAGCCGCTGCCGTCCCTGGTGAAGCGGACGCGGTCATGGAGGCGGTAGGGGCCGTCCTGCCAGAACTCGATCGAGACCGGGGCGATGCGGAACCCGGTCCAGTTCTCCGGGCGCGGGACCGGCTGGTCCTCGTAGCGGGCCGACAGGGCGGCAACCTCCGCTTCCAGAGTAGCACGGTCCGTGAGGGGGCGTGACTGGCGGCTGGCATGGGCGCCAAGTCGGCTCTCGCGGCGGCGGCTCGCGAAATAGGCATCCGCCTCTTCGAGCGACACGTGGCTCACCGGGCCCCGCGCGCGCACTTGGCGGCGCAGACTCTTCCAATGCAGGACCAGGGCGGCCTGCGGGTTCTGCGCCAGCTCCTCGCCCTTGGCCGAGTCGACATTGGTATAGAAGACGAAGCCGCGCTCATCGACGCCCTTCAGCAGCACCATCCGTACGTCCGGCAGCCCGTCGGAGCCGGCCGTGGCGAGGGCCATGGCGTTGGGATCCTCGGGCTCCGCGCGTTCGGCCTCGCCCATCCAAGTGGCGAACAATGCCCAGGGGTCTGTGGACAGCGTGAAGTCTCCACCGGCCCCGAGGGGGGACGAGGGGGGTGAGACAATGCCGGACGGGGCCGGCTCATCGATCCTTAACCGATCCAAGGCGTAATCCTGTGAGTGAGATCCGGGTCGGGGGCACCGACGTGGGACACGATTTGTCGTCGTTCAAGTCACGTCGTGAGAACAGGTGTAATGCGTCGGAGCGAGAGTAAAGCCCTACCCGCCGTCACCCGTGACGGCGCCGCACCCTGCTTCGCCCGCGTCCGATGCACCGCCATGCTGATGTCGGGGGGCGTGGCGGTGGCCTTGTCGCTCGCCGGCTGCGGCATTCCGATCCTCACTTTCCAAAGTGAGAGCAAGGCGGAACCGGAAGTGACTGTCCCGGAGCCCCTGGTCACGGGAAGCATCGACAAGCGCCCGAAGAGCTTCGGCAACGAGATGAGCGACGAGGATTGGCGCCGGGCCCATGCGGCTCTGGCGGTGGCCCTCGATCCACAGGGCAACGGCCGTCCGGTCAAATGGGACAACCCGGATTCGTCCCTGCGCGGATCGATCAGCCCGACGGGACTTCCCTATGTGGCCAACGAGCTGATCTGCCGCGACTTCCTCGCCTCGGTCATCGCCCCTGTCCGCAGCCGCTTCGTTCGCGGCACCGGGTGCAAGCCTTCAGGGGGAGAGTGGGAATTGACCCGCGTCCGCATGGCGAAAGCGAAAGGGTAGGGGCAAGATCGTCCGCCGCCAGGGATCGTCCGGCGGACCCATGGGTTGACGCCTGGATCGAACCGTCGAATCCTGTCGAACGACCGTTGCAAAGAAGCAACAGCCATTCCACATAGCGGAAGATTTCGACAGGGAGCGGGCATGAGCCCGGCCCCGTGCGGCACCGAGACCGATAACAGACGATGCGCAATCCCTACGACGTGCTGGGTGTGGCCAAGGGCGCCAGCGAGGCCGACATCAAGAAGGCCTATCGCAAGCTCGCCAAGGCCTACCACCCCGACACCAACAAGAACGATGCCAAGGCCAAGGACCGTTTCTCGGAGGCTAACAGCGCCTACGAGATCCTCGGCGACGCGACCAAGCGCGCCCAGTTCGATCGTGGCGAGATCGACTCCGACGGCAGGCCTCGTGCGCCATCCGGCTTCGATGGGTTCGGCGGCTTCGGTGGTGGCCCGGGCGGCGCCCGCTCCGCGGGCTTCGACTTCGAGAGCGCCGCGCGCAGCCGGGCCGGTGGCGGCGGGATCGGCGAGGATATCTTCTCGCACCTGTTCGGCGACACGTTCCGGGGCGGTGCCGGTGGCGGTCCGGGCGCGAGGGGACCGATGAAAGGCGAAGATCTCGCCGCCGAACTCTCCGTGACCCTCGAACAGGTGGCGAGCGAGGAGAAGCTGCGCATCTCGCTGGGCTCACGCGACGTGGACGTGGTGATCCCCAAAGGCGTCGTGGACGGGCAGACCATCCGCCTGCGTGGCCTCGGCAACCCGGGCGGGCCACGCTCCTCGCCGGGCGACGCCCTCCTGACCATCCGCATCCTGCCGCATCCGCGCTTCACCGTGGAGGGGGCGGATCTGCGCACCTCCGTCGACCTCGCCCTCGAGGATGCGATCCTCGGCGGCCCGATCCGCGTGCCCACCCTCACCGGCGCGGTCGAGATGCGTGTTCCGGCCATGACGAGTTCGGGCCGGACCTTCCGCCTGAAGGGCAAGGGCCTGCCGAAGAAGGATGGCACCCGCGGCGATCTGTTCGCCACCACGGCGATCTCGCTGCCCGCGAGCGAGGACGAGAACCTCATCGCCTATGCCAATGCGCGTCGAGCGGCCCGCACCGGCACTGGACAGGCGTAGGCCCGGACTTCCGTCACCGGCGCACCTCCGCTAAGGATGCCTCGGCGCGAGCGCTTCCCCCCAGGTCCGGACGGGTCCGCTCCGGCGCGCGACGGCCTCTCGCTCAGGTGACCCATGGCGGATACGAACCCGGTACACGATCACGTCGGCGGCCTGCTCGCCGGGAAATGCGGTCTGGTGCTCGGTGTCGCCAACAACCGGTCCATCGCCTGGGGCATCGCCAAGAGCGCCCATGCGCATGGCGCCAAGCTCGCCTTCAGCTACCAGGGAGATGCCCTGAAAAAGCGGGTCGAGCCGCTGGCGCGCGAGCTCGATGCCCATGTGGTGGGGCATTGCGACGTCACCGACGGCGCCTCCATCGATGCTGTCTTCGCTGAAGCCGGCCGTGTCTTCCCGCAGGGGATCGACTTCGTCGTCCATTGCATCGCCTTCTCCGACAAGGATGAGCTGACCGGCCGCTATGTCGAGACCTCGGAGGCGAACTTCACCAAGTCGCTGATGATCTCCTGCTACTCGTTCACCGCGGTGGCCCAGCGGGCCGAGAAGCTGATGCCCAATGGCGGCTCGCTCCTGACCCTGACCTATTACGGCGCCGAGAAGTGGATGCCGCATTACAACGTCATGGGCGTCGCCAAGGCGGCGCTGGAAGCCTCCGTGCGCTATCTCGCGGCCGATCTCGGCCCCTCGAAGATCCGCGTCAACGCCATTTCGGCGGGGCCGATCAAGACGCTCGCCGCCTCCGGCATCGGCGACTTCCGCTACATCCTCAAGTGGAACGAGTACAACGCGCCCCTGCGGCGCACGGTGACCATCGAGGAGGTCGGCGAGACCGCGTCCTATCTCATCTCCGACATGTCGCGCGGCATGACGGGCGAGATCCTCCATGTGGATGCCGGCTACCACGTGGTCGGCATGAAGAACCCGGAAGCCCCGGACCTGAGGCTCGACAGCAAGGAGTGAGGTGGGCCGCGAGCGCTTCGCGCCGTCCGCCCCGGGCGATTAGGGCGGAACACCGACCCGGTCCGGGGCCGCTTTCCGCCGAGGCCCCGTCATCGTGAAGACTCGCCCTGACTTCGATGACGCGGCCTCCGCCGGGATCATCACCTCCGACCAGGCACGCGCCCTCGCCGCCTTCTACGCCGCGCAGCAGGGCCGCGGCGCGGCCTTCGATCTTACCCATGTGCTCTGGTATGCCGGCGCCCTGGTTGTCATCGGGGCGATGGGCCTGTTCTCGACCCTCGCCTTCGGGCTGATGGGCGGACCGGCCCTCACCGCCACCGCCCTGATCTACGCCGCCGCCTTCGTCGCCGCCGGGCGGCACCTTCGCATCGCGCACGACCTGCCAGTCCCCGGCGGTCTTCTCATCGCCTGCGCCGTCGCCATGACGCCGCTCGCCGTCTACGGCCTGCAGGAGAGCTGGGGCTGGGGCGAGCAGGGCCGGCCGGGCGCCTATCGCGACGTCTTCGCCTGGATCAAGGGCGGCTGGGTGCCCATGGAAGCGGCGACGCTTCTGACCTCGGCCATCGCCCTGCGCGCCACGCGCTTCGGTTTCATCACGGTGATCGCGGCGGTGGCCCTATGGTTCCTGTCCATGGATATCGGCCTCTGGGCCACGGGGCCGGATCTCGACTGGGAAACCCGCCGGACGATCTCGCTCTGGTTCGGCCTCGGCCTCATCGCCTTCGCCTGGGCGGTGGACCTGTGCCAGAAGCGAACGGATTACGCGTTCTGGCTCCATGTTGCAGGCATCCTCACCTTTTGGGGCGCGGTGACGTGGCAATTCTCCGACAGCGAGGTGGCGAAGGCACTCTACGCCCTGATGAACGTCGCACTCATCGGCCTCGCCATTTTCCTCTCGCGGCGGATCTACGCGGTGTTCGGCGCCATCGGCGTGGCGCTCTATCTCGGCGATCTGGCGAGCCGGGTGTTCAAGGACTCGCTGCTCTTCCCCTTCGCGTTGTCGCTCATCGGTCTCGGCCTGATCGGCCTCGGTATCCTCTACCAGCGCCATGCCGACAGGATCGGCGGGGCGATGATACGGACGCTGCCGGGATCTCTCCGGCGCTGGCGGCCCGACCACGGCGATAGGGCATGACCAGCTGCGCTTGAGAGCCCCCGTCACGCGTCGTCGGCTTCCGCGAACTCTCCCGACAGCTTGAGCCCTTCGATCCAGGTCGCCCCCTCCCGCTTGACCACCCGGCGGGGCGACACGCCGCCCTGCTCCTCGATAGCGTCGGCCAGCCGCTCCGAATGGGTCACCAGCCAGACCTGTGTACGACGCGACGCGGTCACGATCATCCGTGCCAGGGGCTCGATCAGGTCCGGGTGGAGGCTCGTCTCCGGCTCGTTCAGGGCGATGAAGGGCGGGAGCCGGTAGGCGAGGAGGGCTCCGGCGAGGGCGAGGTAGCGAAGCGTTCCGTCCGACAGTTCGGCGGCCTCGAACACGCGCTTGGGGTAGTCGGGAAAGACCATCCCGAAGCTCGCCTCGCGGCCGGGCGACGGGATGACGAGGCGCGCGCCGGGGAAGGCATCGGCCACCGCCCCGTCAAGATCGACAGTGTCCTCGCGGATGTGCCGGAGGGTGGCGAAGACGGCGGCGAGGTCGGATCCATCCGACGACAGGGTCGGCGTGGTGACGGCGAGGCAGGGCCGGCGCAGGGCCGAGGCCGCGTCGGTGCGGAAATCGTGGTGGAAGCGCCAATCCAGTAGCGCATGCCGAACGAGATGCAGTTCGGGAAACGCCACCGCGTCCTGAAGTGCCGCGAGCGCGGTTTCGGTGGCGAGGAGACTCGAGCCGAGCGAGCGCTTACGGCCGTCATCGCCGCGCACGAAGCCGGAAGGCCCGTCACGCTCGAGCATGACCGACGGCCGCCGGCCCGACAGGACGGTGAGCCGCTCCCGCTTGATCTGCGGTTCGAGCCGGAAGGCGGCTCCCCTGGGGCCGTCCTCCGACTGGGGCACCAGACCGACCTCGATCTCGTATCCGTAGGCGACGGACGCAGCCTCGTCGCCGAGCTCGACGGACCATCCCACCCGCACCGGCCCCTTGCCGCTGCGTGGTCCGGCCCAGACGACCGAGTCCATCCCGCCTTCCGCCGCGAGATCACGCACCAGCGTGCCGGCGGCGGCGGCCTGCAGGCGTTCGAGCGCCCGGTAGAGGTTGGTCTTGCCGACACCGTTGCCACCGATGAACACGGAGAGAGCTTCCACCGGGAAGCCAATACGCCTGAGGGACCGATACCCGGTGGAGGAGATGTTACGGACGGTGAGCATGGGGCCGCCTTCGCCGAAGATGCGGGGCCAGTCGAAGCGCATGCGGCCATCGCGAGCAAGCGCTCGGGAGGGTCAGGCGGTGCTTGCATCTCCCTGCAGCCGGGGTTTCCAATCTTCCACCTGGCCCTTGTCGAGGCGTCGTGCGGCAAGGGTTCGCCAGGACGTCGACAGGGATGGCAGGGCGGCGATCTCAGCCAGCGCCGCCCGATCGAGCCGGTCGACATAGAAGACCCGCAGCAGCCGCGACAGCGGCCAGTCCGGGTGCGCCCGTTCCACCAGCGCGAGATCGTCTCCGGCCCCGACCATGCCAGTCTCGATGATGCGGTAATACCAGCCGGTCCGCCCGGTCTTCTGCACGCGCACGGCCATGTCGGTCACGCCAAACCGGGCGTTCAGCTTCCAGCACGGCTGACGGGCCTGGCTCACCTGGAGCAGGGCGGTACCGGCGCGCCAAAGGTCACCGATGCAGATGTCGGCCTCGGTGAGCCCGTGGGTCGAGAGATTTTCGCCGAAAGCACCCGGCCGCTCGAGCACGGCTGGCGCTCCGGGAAGGTCGGCTCGCCAGGCCGGAGCATGATCGAGGGGATAGTGATGGACAGCCTTCTCCGGCCCGCCATGGTTACGACGATCCGCCTGCTCGTCGCCGTCCAGCCCCTCGAACCCGATCCGCACAGGGCCGGCCGAGGCCGACTTATCGATGCCACTGGGCTTCCCGGTCGAAGCCAGAGGCGCGACCCGCCCCACCAGCACGGCCTCGATCATCACACGCATGGTCACCCCACCGAAATCACCTACGACAAACCATGAGACAACTTGTTGTCTCATGAGGCCCTCGTTGTCCCGCGGTCTTCGATTTGTCAACGGCGCATCGCATTGCCGACCCGGTGAAAGCCGGTCATGTGGGGGCATGTCGGTCGCACAACGCATCCGGGCGCTTCGACGCCGCAGCCATCTCACCCTCGATGCCCTCGCCGCCCGCGTCGGGGTCCACAAGGGCCACCTGTCGCGCATCGAGCGCGGTCAGAAGGCTCCATCCCCGGCCACGTTGGAGGCCATCGCGATGGGACTCGGGGCGAGCATGTCCGAACTGTTCGGGGAGAAGGCCGCCGCAGACGACGTGATCGTCGCGCGCGCCTGGGCCAGGATCACGACCCGTGACGCCGGTTATGCGGTTCACGCTCTGCTGCCGGCCGAGGCGGGACGGGCCGCCGCTCTGTACATGGTCGAACCGGGCGAGACGTTCCTCACCGAGGATCGTCCTACCCATGGCGGCCAGGAGATCGCTTATGTCCTGGCAGGGGAGGTCGAACTTGTCGTGGCGGACCGCAGCGTCGTCCTCGGTATCGGCGACTGCGCCACCTACGATGGCGGCCTGCCGCACCGCCTCCGCCGCCTCGGCAGCGCACCGGCATCGGTGCTGGTGATCATCACCGGCTGAGGCGACGCAGCGGCATCGTCCCCCTCAATCCGGCACCGTCAGCTCAGCGATGCCCGGCTGAGCGTCCGGATAGCGCGGGTCCATCGCCTCCAGGGTGTTGGCGATGGTGCGGGCGACGAGGAGGTTGCGGTACCATTTGCGGTTGGCCGGCACCACGTGCCAGGGCGCGTGCGGGGTGGAGCAACGGCTCAGGGCATCCGTGAAGGCGCTCTGATAGGCGTCCCAGGATTGGCGCTCGACGAGGTCGGCCGCATCGAATTTCCAATGCTTCTCGGGGTCGGCGATCCGCGCCTCCAGGCGCTCCTTCTGCTCGTCCTTCGAGATGTGCAGGAAGAACTTCAGCACGGTGACGCCCGACAGGGTCAGCATCCGCTCGAAATCGTTGATGAGGTCGTAGCGCGGCCGCCATACGTCCTCCGCCTCCAGGGATTTCACCCGCACCACGAGCACGTCTTCGTAATGGCTGCGGTTGAACACGCCGATCATGCCGCGCCCCGGCACCTTGGCGTGGTAGCGCCAGAGGAAGTCGTGATCGCGCTCCTCTGCGCTCGGAACCTTGAACGACCACACCCGGCACCCTTGCGGGTTCACCCCCTCGAAGACCGAGCGGATGGTGCCGTCCTTGCCGCCGGTATCGATGGCCTGAAGCACCACGAGGAGGCTGCGCCGATGTTCGGCATAGAGCCGCTCCTGCAGTGCCTGGATGCGGTTATGCTCGACGAGAAGCGCCTGTTTGGACGCCTCCTTGTCGAGCCCGCCATCGGCATCGGCGTCGATCGCGGCCAGATCCAATGCTTCGCCCGGCTGAACCGTGACGATGCCCGCGGCGGCGCAGGAGGCGATGGAGGCCGTGTCGATCGGGCTCGCGCGGTCGGGATACCGCATCGCCGAACGAGCCCAGGCGGCGGAGGAGGGCGGCTTGTCCGATTCGGGCCGGCGGGCCGGCGGCTTGGGTTTATGTCGACCCATGTCGTCCGATTGGCCCGAATGCCGCTTGCCGCGCTTCTTCGACATGATCACAACTCACCTTATACGATATTCAATCGATGCAGCGGGCACCGCATGGGCGAGCCGCCTCTCCGGGAAGGCGACCCGCCGATGCCCGTAACGCGTGGAGCAACCTTGAGCGCGACAACGATCCGCGGCCTTGGCCGTTCCGGGACAGCGCGGCACGCCGCCATGGCCGGCCGGCGCGCATGACGGTGTATTTCATCCGGCACGGCCAGACCGACTGGAACGCGGCCGGCCGACTCCAGGGCCAGCGCGACGTGCCCCTCAATGCCACGGGCCTGGGCCAGGCGGAAAGCGTGGCCGAGCGCCTGAAAGCCGTAGCGGGCGACAGCCTCAGCGAGGCCCGGTTCGTCGCGAGCCCGCTCCAGCGCACACGGCAGACGATGGAAGTCCTCCGGGCCCGCCTCGACCTCGGACCGCAGGACTACGCCGTCGATGCTCGGCTGAAGGAAATCAACTTCGGCACCTGGGAAGGCTCGACCTGGGCCGAGATCCGTCGGCGTGACAGCGGCAGCGCCCTGGCGCGGGACCGCGACCGTTGGGGCTACCGCCCGCCCGGCGAGCATGGCGAAAGCTATGCCATGCTGGTGGAACGGGTGAGACCGGCGATCGCCGAGTTGCAGCGGCCGGCGGTCATCGTCGCTCATGGCGGCGTCGCCCGCGCGATTCTGGTGATCCTGGGCTATGCCAGCATCCGCGAAGCACCCCGGATGGCGATCCGCCAGGGCAGCGTCCTCGTCCTGGGCCGGGCCCGCTGGCACTGGGCCTGACGTGCTTTCTCCGTGAAGACCAGTTCTAGGCGGCTCGGCAAACGTGCTAGAGGGCGCGACCACATCGGGGCGCCGCGTTTTCGGCACGATCCGGGCGCCTAACCCGGTCAAAAGGACGGCCTCGCAGCGGCGGGGCCGGCAGCGGAGCATCGGATGAGCAGTCTCGCCGAGACGACCCGGCCTCGGGCGGAGTCGTTTGTGGACAAGGCCGAATGGGGCGAGACCGGGTCGCATAGCGGCGGCGGAGCGCCGGAGCGTAAGGCCGTACTACGCGGGGAGAGCCGCCCGGACCTCATCCGGGACGAGGTTCTGGGAGAGATCTTTTCCGACAGCGCCCGCCTGCGCCCGGACCATCCCGCCATCATCGACGGCGCGAGCCGGGACGCGGCCGGCCGTCATCCCGCCTTTTCCTATGCCGAGGTCGAGGCTCGCGCGGGCGCCATCGCCCGTGGCCTCGCGCATCGCGGAATCGGCCCCGGCGACGTCGTCGGACTCTGGATGGCGCGGGGACCCGACCTGCTGATCAGCCAGATCGGGATCACGATGTCGGGAGCGGCCTGGCTGCCCTTCGACGCCGAGGCACCGGCCGATCGCGTCGCCGTCTGCCTAGACGATGCGGAGGCGAAGCTGCTCCTGGTCTCGCCCGCCCTCGCGCCCCAGGCGCCGGCGGCCAAGCCGGCCCTGACCCCGGAGGCGCTTCTCGCCGAAGTGCCGTCGGATGCGCCCCGTCCCGACCCGCGCGGTGCCGGCCTGACCCCCGCGCATCCCGCCTACCTGATCTACACGTCCGGCTCGACCGGGGTGCCGAAAGGCATCGTCATCAGCCACGCCAACATCTGTCACTTCCTGCGCTCGGGGAACGCGCTCTACGGGATGCGGCCCGACGACGTGGTGTTCCAGGGCGCCTCGGTGGCGTTCGATCTCTCCATGGAGGAGATCTGGGTTCCCTATCTGGTCGGCGCGACGCTGTTCGTCGCCAGCCCGGCGATGATGGGCGATGTCGAGGCGCTGCCCGACATCCTGACACGGAACCGCGTCACCGTGCTCGACACGGTGCCGACGCTGCTCGCCATGCTGTCACAGACGCTGCCGAGCGTCCGCCTCGTGCTGCTGGGCGGCGAGGCCTTGCCGGAGCCCCTGGTCGCCCGCTGGGCCACGGGATCGCGGAAGCTGTTCAACACCTACGGTCCGACCGAGGCCACTGTGGTCGCCACCGCCGCCGAGATGCGGCCGGGCGAGCCCGTCACCATCGGCGGGCCGATCCCGAATTATTCCGTCTATGTGGCCAGCGAGAGCCTGGACCTGCTCGGCCCCGGCCAGCAGGGCGAACTTCTCATCGGCGGCCCCGGCGTGGCGGCCGGCTATCTCCAGCGGCCCGAGCTGACGGCGGAGAAATTCGTCGCCAACCCGTTCCCCTCCGACGGGACCGACCCGGTGCTCTACCGGTCGGGCGACGCGGTCTCCCTCGATGCGCAGGGGCGGATCGTCTTCCACGGCCGCATCGACGACCAGGTCAAGATCCGCGGATTCCGGGTGGAGCTCGGCGAGATCGAATCCCGCATCCAGGCGCAGGCAGGCATCAACCAGGCGGCGGTGGTCCTACGCCAGGACGATGGCGTCGACCGCCTCGTCGCCTTCCTGATCCCCGAGCGGGGAACGGAATTCGACAAGGCCGCCCTGCGCCACACCCTCGCCGAACAGATGCCGCCCTACATGGTGCCGGGGCATTTCGAGGTGGTGGAGGTGCTGCCGCGCCTGACCTCGGGCAAGGTCGATCGCAAGGCTTTGCGCATCGCCACACTCACCGTCGCCGACCTGTCGGGCGAGCAGGAGCTGCCCGACAACGAGACCGAAGCGGCGATGCTGGCCGCCGCCAAGCAGGTTTTCGGCAACCAGCCGATCCCGTTCGAGGCCGATTTCTTCGCCGATCTCGGCGGCCACTCGCTACTCGCGGCCCGGTTCGTCGGCGCCGTGCGCGAGGCGCCCGCCCTCGCGGCCATCACCCTGCAGGACGTCTATACCCGGCGCACCCTCCGGGCCATGTCGGAGGCGCTGATCGAGCGCACCGGCGGCGTCGGCACCCAGATGGCCGTACGCGACCTCGGATTCGTGGCGCCGCCGCTCCTGCGCCGCATCCTCTGCGGGACCGCGCAGGCCATCGCCCTGCCATTCGTCATCGCGCTCGCCACGTCGCAATGGCTCGGAATCTTTGTCACCTACCTGCTGCTCACAGGCGGCTCGCTCGGCTTCTTCGGCGAGATCGCTGTGCTGCTGCTGGTTTATATCGGCATCAACGCCGTCACCGCCTGCATCGCGATCAGCGCCAAATGGCTGATCCTCGGGCGGACCAAGCCCGGCCGCTACCCGCTCTGGGGCGTCTATTATTACCGCTGGTGGCTGACGCAGCGGCTGACCCCGCTCGTCCACGTGAAATGGCTCCAGGGTTCGCCCGCCATCGCCATCTACCTGCGACTCCTCGGCGCGAAGATCGGTGCCGATGCCCTCATCTCCGATATCGAGGTCGGCGCGCCCGACCTGCTCAGCGTCGGAGAAGGGGCCTCCCTCGGCGGCCGCCTCGTCATCGCCAATGCCGAAGTGGTGGGCGACGAACTCATCATCGGCACCGTCAGCATCGGCGCCGATGTGGCCATCGGCACGTCCTGCGTCATCGGCCCGGACACGACGATCGGCGATTTTGCCGAGATCGCCGATCTCACCACGATCCCCACCGGCACGGTGGTGGAACGCGCCGAGCAATGGGACGGCTCACCCGGCCGCAAGGTCGGCATGGCCGACCCTTCCGTCCTGCCCGAGGCCGCCCGGGCCTCGCCCCGCCGGCGCGCCGGCTTCCTCGCCGTCTACGCCTTCCTGCTCGCCGCCATCCCGGCCGTGGGTCTGCTGCCGATCTTCCCCGCGTTCTACATCTTCGACCAGCTCAGCGATTCACTCAGCGACATCACCGATATCGACTACCACTGGTATCTGCCGCTGCTGACCTGGCCCACCGCCATGCTGATGACGGCGGGCACGGTGCTCCTCATCGCCGGCATCCGCTGGCTGGTGCTGCCGCGGGTCTCGTCCGGCACCTACTCGGTGCATAGCGGATTCTACCTGCGCAAATGGGCCGTGGCGCTCGCCGCCGAGGTGACGCTGGAGACACTCTCCTCACTCTTCGCCACCGTCTACATGCGGGCCTGGTACCGGCTGATGGGCGCGCGGATGGGGCAGGGGGCGGAGATCTCCACCAACCTCGCCGGACGCTACGATCTGGCGGATGTCGGCGCGCGCAACTTCATCGCCGACGAGGTCGTGTTCGGCGAGGAGGAGATCCGCCGGGGCTGGATGCACATGCATCCCGTGAGCACCGGGGCCCGCGTCTTCGTCGGCAACGACGCGGTAGTGCCACCGGGCGCCGTGATCCCCGACGACATGCTGGTGGGCATCAAGTCGAAGCCGCCCGCCAACGACCTGATGGCGCCGGGGGATACCTGGTTCGGCTCGCCGCCCATCAAACTCCCCTCGCGCCAGAAGGTCGATCTCGGCTCCAACGCGCAGACCTACGAGCCCGGCATCGGGCCGAAGCTCCGGCGCGGCATCTTCGAGGCCTTCTCCACCTCGTTCTCGCCGATGCTGTTCATCACCCTCGCGATCTCGGCCATCGACTTCTACTTCTACCCCGCCATCCTGGCTCAGGACTGGACCGGCCTCGCCGTCAGCTTCGTCGCCGTCAGCGTCGCCATCGCCTTCATCCAGTCCTTCACGGTGATCGGGGTGAAATGGCTGCTCATGGGGGCCTACCAGCCCGGCATGCAGCCGATGTGGTCATGGTGGGCCATGCGCACCGAGGCGGTGGCCGTGCTGTACTGGGGCTTGGCCGGCAAGGTTCTGCTGGAGCACCTGGTCGGCACGCCGTTCCTGCCCTGGATGCTGCGCCTGTTCGGCGCGAAGATCGGCTCTGGCGTCTGCATGCTCACCACCGACATCACCGAGTTCGACTGCGTCACCATCGGCGACTATTCGGTGATCAACCGGACCTCGGCCCTGCAGACGCATCTCTACGAGGACCGGATCATGAAGGTCGGCCGCGTGGTGGTGGGCAAGGGCGTATCGGTAGGGGCCTTCTCGACGGTCCTCTACGACACCAAGGTCGGCGATTACGCCCGCCTGCGCCCGCTCACCATCGTCATGAAGGGCGAATCGATCCCGAGCCATTCGGAATGGGAAGGCGCGCCGGCAGTGCCGGTGATTCACGCAAAGACGGCGGGGGCCTGACTCGGGGCCTGCTCTTCCCGTTGGACGGTCCGCAAAAACCTGTAGGATGACGCCATGAACAATATGGCACCTGTTTCACTTCCAAACCTGCAGGGCCTCGTCGGGACGTGGCGGCGGTTCGGCCAGGTCGGTCCCGTCTACGAGATCGTCAGTGTGGGCGATACGCCTGCGGATGGCGATCGGATCGTGCGCGTGCGCGTGCTGGAGACCAGCGAGGAGATCAATTATCGACTCGCTGACGTCTTGGACGATCCCAGAGAGCGCTGATGTTCGCCATTGCGTTCGATCTCGTGGTCGCAGAGGCTCAGATCCATCATCCCAAAGGCGTGTCGCAAGCCTATACTGACATCCGCACCACGCTTTCCGGGCATGGTTTCGACTGGGTGCAAGGAAGTCTCTACACCAGCAAGGACGAGGATCTGGCTAAGCTGTTCTCGGCCATCACGGCCCTGAAGGGGCTGAGCTGGTTTCCCCTATCCGTGCGCGACATCAGGGCCTTCCGTGTCGAGCAATGGTCGAATTTCACCGCCTTGATCAAGGGTTAGGCGAAGCCCGGCATGTCTCGGCCGATTGCCGGGCATGACGTTCCTCCGATCGAAAAAAGCCGGCGGAGCTTGGCGCCACGCCGGCTTTTTTAAAGAAGAATCGCTGGCGACGGATCGATCCCGTCCGTTTGTCTCACCCTACCTGCTCTTTCGGGCCGAGCCTCTTGTCGAGATAGGTGTCGACCGTCTGGGTCAGCTCGTCGACCTTGCCGTCGAAGAAGTGGTTGGCGCCCTCGACCACCTGATGCTCGATGATGACGCCCTTCTGCACCTTCACCTTCTCGATGACCGGCATCACCTCGCGGGCCGGAGCCACGCGGTCCTCGGAGCCGTGCACGAACAGGCCGGAGGACGGGCAGGGGGCCAGGAAGGTGAAGTCGTAGCGGTTGGCCATGGCCGCGATTGAGATGAAGCCCTCGATTTCGGGGCGGCGCATGAGAAGCTGCATGCCGATCCACGAGCCGAACGAGACGCCGGCGATCCAGCAGGCCCGCGCCTCGGGATTGACCGACTGCACCCAGTCGAGCGCCGAGGCCGCATCGGACAATTCACCCGTGCCATGGTCGAAGTTGCCCTGGCTGCGGCCGACGCCGCGGAAATTGAAGCGGAGCGCCGCGAAGCCGCGATTGGCGAAGGTATAGAAAAGATTGTACACGATCTGATTGTTCATCGTCCCCCCAAACTGGGGATGCGGATGCAGCACGATCGCGATCGGCGCGCCCTTCTTCTTGGGTGCCTGGTAGCGCCCCTCGAGACGGCCGGCGGGTCCGGTGAAGATGACTTCGGGCATGGTCTTTCCAAAACTCCTGGCGCCGCTCGCTGAAAGCAACCCATCCTGTCGGCCAACGCGCCTTGACTCGGAGCGCCGCACTCTTAAAAACGCTCTTAGAATAATTCTAGGTGATTAGAATAATTCTAAACTGACTCGTTTCCAGAGACTTGGGATCGGTCGCCCCTCGAGGCTCGGCGCTTGGCGAAGACGTGTGGTGCCGGGGCCTTAGCATGATGACGGGGGGCAAAAGCAAGGAAATGTGGGTTCGGGCCTTGACCAACGCATGACTATTTCGCGCGCCTATCTCGATCACAACGCGACATCTCCGGTTCGTCCGGAGGTGGCGGTAGCGGTCGCGCGCGCGCTGGAACTGCCCGGCAACCCCTCGTCGATCCATCACGAGGGCCGTGCCGCCAAGGCTGCGTTGGAGGCCGCGCGCGACCAGGTCGCCGCCCTGATCGGCGCTGGCCAGAGCCGCGTCATCTTCACCAGCGGCGGCACCGAGGCGGCGAATGCAGTCCTGTCGGGCGCTCTGATCAGGACCGGAGCCGCGGCGCCGACACGTCTCCTGATGAGCGCCACCGAGCATGCCTGCGTCGGGGCGGGACACCGCTTCGCGCCCGGATCGGTGGAGATCGTACCGGTTCACCCCTCCGGCCTGATCGACTTGGCCGCACTGAAGCAGGCCCTGGAGCGAGCGCGCGACGAATCGGTGCTGGTCTCCGTCCATGCGGCCAACAACGAGACCGGCGTGGTCCAGCCCCTCGCCGAGATCGTCGCCCTGGCCAAAGCGCATGGCCGTGCCCTCGTCCATAGCGACGCAGTGCAGGCGGTGGGGAAGATCCCTCTCGATTTTGCGAGGCTCGGCCTCGATGCCCTCACCCTGTCCGGACATAAATTCGCCGCGCCGAAGGGCACCGGCGCGATCGTGCTCGCCGAAGGCGTCGCGCTGGATCGGGCTTTCATCCGGGGCGGCGGCCAGGAATCGCGGCAGCGCTGCGGAACCGAGAACCTGCCGGGTCTCGTCGGCCTCGGCGAAGCGGCGCGGATCGCTCGGGTGCATCTGGCCGGCATCGATGCCGACCTCCGAAACGGGACGGAAGCCGCCCTTCGTCGCATCGCCCCGGATGCCGTCGTCTTCGGGAGCGGTGCGCCAAGGCTCCCCAATACCCTGTGCTTCGCCGTGCCGGGACTCAATGCGGCAACGGCGCTGATGGCGCTGGATCTCGCCGGAATCGCCCTCTCGTCCGGGTCGGCTTGCTCGTCGGGCAAGGTCGCCCGCTCGACGGTCCTGGCCGCCATGGGCGTGAGCCCCGCGCTGGCTGCGGGGGCGCTCCGCGTCAGTTTCGGCTGGAACAGCGCGGAAAGCGACCGCTCACGCTTCCTCACGGCCTTCGAACGGCTGGTGGGGACCCTATATCAACGGCGAGGGCAGGCGGCCTGAAGCGCCGCCCATCCCAAGCCATCCTCTCGCGAAAACCCCGGCCCTTGACGCCGGTGTAGGTCAGGAGACGTGCAATGCCTGCAGTGCAGGAAACCATCGACCGGGTCCGCTCGATCGACCTCGACCAGTACAAGTACGGGTTCGAGACCACGATCGAGATGGAGAAGTCCGCCAAGGGCATCTCCGAGGACGTGATCCGCTTCATCTCGGCCAAGAAGGACGAGCCCGAATGGATGCTGGCCTGGCGCCTCGACGCCTACAAGCGCTGGCAGACCATGCAGGAGCCCGACTGGGCGCGGGTCTCCTATGACAAGGTCGATTATAAAGACATCTACTACTACGCGGCGCCCAAGCGCCCGGCGGCGATGTCTCTCGACGAGATCGACCCCGAAATCCTGAAGACCTACGAGAAGCTCGGCATTCCCCTGCGCGAGGTCGAGGTGCTGGAGGGCATCGCCCCCGAGCGCCGGGTCGCCGTCGACGCGGTGTTCGACTCGGTCTCGGTGGCCACCACCTTCAAGGCCGAATTGTCGAAGGCCGGCGTGATCTTCATGCCGATCTCGGAAGCCATCCGCGAATACCCGGACCTGGTGCGGAAGTATCTCGGCTCGGTCGTGCCCGTGACCGACAACTTCTTCGCGACTCTGAACTCCGCGGTCTTCTCCGACGGCTCGTTCGTCTACATCCCGCCGGGCGTGCGCTGCCCGATGGAGCTGTCGACCTATTTCCGCATCAACGAGCGCGACACGGGGCAGTTCGAGCGCACGCTGATCATCGCCGACAAGGGCTCATACGTCTCGTATCTCGAGGGCTGCACCGCCCCGAAGCGCGATGACAACCAGCTCCATGCCGCTGTGGTCGAACTCGTCGCTCTCGATGACGCCGAGATCAAGTACTCGACGGTCCAGAACTGGTATCCGGGCGACAACGAGGGCAAGGGCGGCATCTACAACTTCGTCACCAAGCGTGGCGACTGCCGGGGCGCCAACTCGAAGATCTCGTGGACCCAGGTCGAGACCGGCTCGGCCATCACCTGGAAGTACCCATCCTGCATCCTGCGCGGCGACAATTCCCGCGGCGAGTTCTACTCGATCGCGGTGTCGAACGGCATGCAGCAGGTCGATTCCGGCACTAAGATGATCCATCTCGGCAAGAACACGACGAGCCGGATCATCTCGAAGGGGATTTCCGCCGGGCGTTCGCAGAACACCTACCGCGGCCTCGTCTCGGCGCACCGGAAGGCGACGGGCGCGCGCAACTTCACCAACTGCGATTCGCTGCTCATCGGCGACCAGTGCGGCGCGCACACCGTGCCGTATATCGAGTCGAAGAATTCTTCCGCGCAGTTCGAGCACGAGGCCACCACCTCGAAGATCTCGGAAGACCAGATGTTCTATTGCCAGCAGCGCGGCCTCTCCAACGAGGAGGCGACCGCCCTCATCGTCAACGGCTTCGTCCGCGACGTGCTGCAGCAGCTGCCGATGGAGTTCGCCGTGGAGGCCCAGAAGCTGATCTCGATCAGCCTCGAAGGCTCGGTGGGGTAGGGCGGTTTTTCCCTTCTCCCCTCTGCGGGAGAAGGTGGCCCGCGAAGCGGGCCGGATGAGGGGTGCGCGCGACCCGGAGGGGTCGCCCCCTCTTGCGGGACTTCGTACCGATCCGCCCGCTCCGTAGGCACGCCCCTCTCCTCGGATGGGAAAGGGTCGCTCCGCGTTTCAAGTTTTAGAACGGACTTTGCTGCAATGATCGAAATCAAGAACCTGACCGTCGCCATCGAGGACAAGCAGATCCTCAACGGTCTCAACCTCACCGTGAAGGACGGCGAAGTCGCCGCCATCATGGGCCCCAACGGCTCCGGCAAGTCGACGCTGTCCTACGTCATCGCCGGCAAGGAGGATTATGAGGTCCTCGACGGCGAGATCCTGCTCGACGGCGTGAACATCCTCGAGATGAGCCCCGACGAGCGCGCCGCTTCCGGTGTGTTCCTGGCCTTCCAGTACCCGCTGGAAATCCCGGGCGTCGGCACCATGACCTTCCTCAAGGCGACGCTCAACGCCCAGCGCCGGGCGCGCGGCGAGGGCGAACTCTCCACCCCCGACTTCATCCGCAAGGTGAACGGCGCGGCGGAGAAGCTTGAGATCAACAAGGAGATGCTCAAGCGCGCCCTCAACGTCGGCTTCTCCGGCGGCGAGAAGAAGCGCATGGAGATCCTGCAGATGGCTCTACTGGAGCCGAAATTCTGCGTGCTCGACGAGACCGATTCCGGCCTTGACATCGACGCCCTTCGCATCGTCTCCGGCGGCGTGAACGCGCTGCGCGCGCAGGGCCGCTCGTTCCTCGTCATCACCCACTACCAGCGCCTGCTCGACTACATCGTGCCGGACGTGGTCCACGTGATGTCGCAGGGCCAGATCGTGAAGTCGGGCGACAAGGACCTCGCCAAGGCGCTCGAGGCTTCCGGCTACGCCGAGTACCGCACGGGCGAGGCCGCCTGATCATGGCCGACATCACCCCGCTCCGCACGGCGGCCGAGACCGCCCTGTCGAAACTCTTCGAAGCCACGAAGATGAAATACCCCACGGGCGTGTCCATCGCCCGCGAGGAGGCCTTCCGCTATTTCGAGGCGGTGGGCCTGCCGACCCGCCGGGTCGAGGCGTTCAAATACACCGATCTGCGCTCGGCGTTCCGCGATGCCGCTCACCCGGCCGAGATGCCCTCATCCGACACCGCCAAGGCGGCGGTCGAAGAGGCGAAGGGCTTTGCCGGGATCGAGGCCGTGCGCCTCACCTTCGTGAACGGCCACCTGATCGCCGACCAGTCGGATCTCGGCCGCATCCCGGCCGGCATCACCGTGACTCCGCTCAACGAGGCGCTGACCGTCGGGAACGCGCTTCTGGAGAAACTGACGCCCGTTCGTCAGGCCTCTGAGAACCCGATCTACCAGCTCAACACCGCCTTCCTGGCGGATGGCGCGTTGATCAGCGTGGAGGCCGGCGCCAAGGTCGAGACGCCGCTGCACCTGCGCTTCATTGGCACCGGCACGGAAGCCTACTCGACCGCCACCCGCGTGCTCGTAACGCTGGGCGAGGGCGCGGAAGCGCTCGTGCTGGAGAGCCATGAGGGGCCGGACGGTATCTCCTACCAGCCCAACGATGCCATGGACGTGGTGGTGGCCGATAACGCCACCTTCCGGCATGCGCGCCTGAACGCGGAGGGCCGCGACGCCGTGGCCTTGTCGACGCTATCCGTGAAGCTCGGGGCCGAGGCTGCGGTGGAAACCGTGAACGTCGTGGTGGGCGCGGTGCTCTCCCGGCATCAGGTCTACCTGAACTTCGCCGGGGCCGATGCCCGCGCGGTGGTGAACGGCGCAGCCATGCTCAACGGCAAGCAACTCGCGGACACCACCTTCCTGGCCGACCATGCCGCCACCGGCGGCGTCAGCCGCGAGCTGTTCAAGACCGTGGTGGATGGCGAGGCCACGGGCGTGTTCCAAGGCAAGATCATCGTCCAGCAGGCGGCCCAGCAGACCGACGGCAAGATGATGTCGGCCTGTCTCATCCTGTCCGACGAGGGCCAGATGATGAACAAGCCCGAGCTCGAGATCTTCGCCGACGACGTCGCCTGCGGTCACGGTGCCACCTGCGGCGCGCTCGATGAAGATCTGCTGTTCTACCTGATGCAGCGCGGACTGCCGAAGGCCCAGGCCGAGAGCCTGCTGGTCCAGGCCTTCCTGGGAGCCGCCATCGAGTCGGTCAGCCACGAGGGCGCGCGAGAGGCTCTGGTCGGAACCGTCGAGGCGTGGCTCGCGGCGCGCGGCTGATCGCATTCCGACAGGCCCCTTCCCCTCGCACCGGGGGGAAGGGTTGCGCGCGCCGGACACCCAACAGGTATCGCCATGAACGCACCCGTCCCGAATACTCCCTACGACGTCGAGGCGATCCGGGCCGAATTCCCGATTCTGGCCCAAAAAGTCTACGGCCGGCCGCTGGTCTATCTCGACAACGCGGCCTCGTCGCAGAAGCCGCGCGCAGTCATCGACGCCATGGTGAATTGCATGGAGACCGGCTACGCCAACGTCCATCGCGGCCTGCATTTCATGGCGAATGCGGCGACCGAAGGGTTCGAAGGCGCGCGCGAGACCACGCGGCAATTCCTCAACGCCGACTCCACCGACGAGATCATCTTCACCCGCAACGCCACGGAAGCCTACAACCTCGTGGCCTCGTCCATGGGGCTGCTCGGCCAGATCGGGGAGGGGGACGAGATCATCCTCTCGATCATGGAGCACCATTCCAACATCGTGCCCTGGCACTTTCTGCGCGAACGGCGCGGTGCGGTGATCAAATGGGCGCCGGTGGACGACGAGGGCAACTTCCTCGTCGAGGAATACGAGAAGCTGTTCACGCCCCGCACCAGGATGGTGGCGATCACCCAGATGTCGAACGTGCTCGGCACGGTGACGCCGGCGGCCGAAATCGTCCGCATCGCCCACGCGCACGGGGTGCCGGTGCTCCTCGACGGAGCGCAGAGCGCGGTCCACCAGCCCATCGACGTGAAGGCGCTCGATTGCGACTTCTTCGTCTTCACCGGTCACAAGGTCTACGGACCCACCGGTATCGGCGTGCTCTACGGCAAGAAGGAATGGCTGGAGCGCCTGCCCCCCTATCAGGGTGGCGGCGAGATGATCCGCACGGTGAGCCAGGACGCGATCACCTATAACGATCCGCCGCATCGCTTCGAGGCCGGAACCCCCGCGATCATTGAGGCGGTGGGCCTCGGTGCGGCGCTGGAATTCATGATGGGGGTCGGGCGCGACCGGATCGCGGCGCACGAAGCGTCCCTCCTGGCCTATGCCCAGGAGCGCCTCGGCGCGATGAACTCACTGCGGATGATCGGCACCGCCAAGGGCAAGGGCGGCGTCATCGCCTTCGAGATGAAGGGGGCCCATGCCCACGACATCGCCACGGTGATCGACCGCTACGGCGTCGCCATCCGGGCCGGCACTCATTGCGCCATGCCGTTGCTGACGCGATTCGGCGCGACCTCCACCTGTCGCGCGTCGTTCGGCCTGTATAATACCCGTGACGAAGTGGATGCGCTTGCCGAGGCCTTGGCCAAGGCCGAGATGATGTTCACCTGAGACGAGATCCGGCGGCGAAGCCGCCGCGAGTGCGATTGCGCGCCGCCGCGCCTGCGGCGGTCGTCGCGAGTCGGAGACGATCGATCCGCGGCACTCACCATGAGGACGACACCATGAGCGACGCAGCCATCACCGGAGGGGCCAATACCCCCGCCATCGCCAGCGCCTCGGCGATCCCGCCGGAGGAACTCGACCGCCTGACCGACGATATCGTCGCCGCTTTGAAGAGCGTCTACGATCCCGAGATCCCGGCGGACATCTACGAGCTCGGCCTGATCTACAAAGTCGACATCGCCGATGACCGCACGGTCGCCATCGACATGACCCTGACGGCCCCCGGCTGTCCGGTGGCCGGCGAGATGCCGGGCTGGGTCGAGACGGCGGTCGCCGCCGTGCCGGGTATCCAGTCCTGCAGCGTCACGATGGTGTTCGATCCGCCGTGGGACCAGAGCCGGATGTCCGACGAGGCCCGCGTCGCCCTCGATATGTGGTAGCGCGGTTCAGAGGGGCGGTTCTTCGGCGGCGAGATCCCGGCGCCGCGGGAAGCTTAGCCTGTCAGAGATGTCTGCCAGTGCCAATGCGGCACCGATCGCCGGGAGGGCGATGACGGCCTCCAGACCTTCGAAGGTCTCTATCTCCCAGGAATCCCTCTCACGCGCGTAGAGCAAAGCCTGCGGCTTCAGGGGCTCGACAAGGAGGATGTAGGCGAGGGTCGGATGCCGCTTGTATTCTTCCATCTTGCGGGTCTGATCGATGGAGGTGGTTGAGGGCGAAGCCGCCTCGACCACGAGCTTCGGCTACGGCATGGCTTGCCGCGGAGCTGATTGCCGAGGCTGATGATGATGTTCACCGTCGCCCGGTCGTGCTGCATGCTCGCCCCCGTCATAATCCGGTGCCGCGGCACCGGGTGGCCGTCGACGAGTTCGTAGAGTTCGTAGAGTTCGTCCTGACCGCTTTGCCAATCGAAGAACTCTTCCGGGGTCATGGTCCTCCGCCCCGCGTCCGCCATCGCTCCCTCCGCCTCGCAGTGCGAACGATATCATACCCATGCAGGCCTTGCTGCGTCCCACGGCAGTGGACCGCAGCCTTCGCCATCCTTATCTTAACGGCGTACTGCCATCCTCAACCGCCCGGGCCTTGAACCCGGTTGCCGGAGAGATCTCATGCTCAAGAATTTCAAGGTCCTTTCGCTGACGGATGCGGCGGCGGACCGGATCAAGGCCATCATCGCGGATGCGGACAAGCCGATCGCGGGCCTCCGCGTCGGCGTCAAGAACGGCGGCTGCGCCGGCATGTCCTACACGATGGAATATGCGGAAGGGCGCAACCCCGGCGAGGACATGGTGGAGGATCGCGGGGTGACGGTTTTCGTCGACCCGAAGGCGGTCTTGTTCCTCCTGGGCACCGAGATGGACTTCAAGACGACCAAGCTATCGTCCCAGTTCGTGTTCAACAACCCGAACCAGACCTCGTCCTGCGGCTGCGGCGAATCCGTTGCGATCACGCCGGCCAATCCCGAAGTGCTGCGCGCCTCGGCCTGAGGCCGGGTTGGCCGGGACGCGAGGGTCCGGCCGGCAGAACCGGCTCGGCCTTCATGCGACGGCGGTGAGCACGTCCAAGGCGACGCGGGAATCGTCCACGGTCCGGTTGCGGCCGTCGCGCTTGGCCATGAACATGCATTGGTCGGCGCGTTCGAGGAGCGACACGGCGGTGTCCCCCGGTCGCGAGGTCGCGACCCCGAGGGAGATCGTCACCTTGCCGAGGGACTCTCCCGTGGTCCGCTTCACCAGTTCACGCCCCATCACGCTGGCACGGACCTTCTCGCCGATGGCGACGGCCGCGTTCCGGTCGGTTTCGGGCAGGAGAATCCCGAACTCCTCGCCGCCGAAACGCGCGAGGGTGACACGAGCCTTCAGGTGCTCGCGCATGACGATGGCGACGAGGCGCAGCACTTGATCGCCCGTGAGGTGGCCATAGACGTCGTTGAAGCGCTTGAAGAAATCGACGTCGATGACGATCAGGCTACAGGGAAGCGCTTGGTTCGCCGCGGCCTCGACCATCTTGCGCAGACTCTCCTCGAAATGCTTGCGGTTAGACAGCCCGGTGAGGGGATCGGTGAGGCTCTCCAGCCGCGTCGCCTCCAGCGTCTCGCGCAGGGTCTCGATCTCGCTGCGGCTCTCGCGCATGCGTGCTTCGAGCGTGCGGTTATTGGCGGTGATCTCCCGGGTCGTCGCCACGAGTGTCGTAACGATCTCACGGACGCGGGCGCGGTTCTGGTCCGAGACGTCGAGATCGCGCGATAACGCCTGAAGTGACGCGCCATACTGCGCGGTCGATCCGAGGGAGAGGTCCATCACCTCCATGATGCCCTCGATTTCGGCCAGCATGTTCGCGTTCATCCGCTCGGTGGCGGCGACAAGACGGCGACTGTCGACATACGTCTCGTAGAGGGAATCCACATCGGAATCGGAGAGGCTGCCCTTCTCCGTGGTCAGCCTCTTGATCGCGTCGTTCATCAGCGGCTGGGTGCCGGACACGTAGGCATACCAGACGGAATAGGCCTGGGGGGTCGCCGAGGAGCCGTAATCCCGCATCAGCACGTTGGCGCGGTCGGACAGTGCGAAGGTTCGCTCCCTGTCACCGTAGCTTCCGTGGCTCATCAACCCGCCTGCTTCCCGAACCGGCATTCAGGATGCTGAATGACGAGATGTCCCCGTTACCCCACTGATGGTGGAGATGCAGTTAAAAGGGCAGGGAACAATTTGTGGCTCGGCGCGTTAGGTCGACTTTTTGATCACGGCCGGGCGCAGGAGGAAGGCTGGCACATGCTCGCCAAGACCGAGCGGCGTATCGCCATCGTCATCGTCTCTGCGACGGGGTGACGGACGGCGTTCGTCGCGGCCGCGGTCCGACGAGCCTCGGCGGGAATCTTGACCGCGTGGATCAGGGTTGCGAGCCTCTTGCGGCGGACGAGAAGGCTCGCGCCGGCGCGGAACCTGGACGATTGCCTCGGGCGTGGGGGACTCGGCCACAGCATCGACCTGTGCGGGCTCGGAACGCCGCGAGGGCTGGCGCTCGCGTGATGAGCGCCGGCCTTCCGACTTGCCGCCTTCCGACTTACCATTCTCGGACTTGCCGCTTTCGGGCTTGCCGCTTTCGGACTTGCTTCCCTCGGATCTTCCGCCCTCGCCACCGCGTGAGCGCCGAGCGGAATCCCCGCTGCGTCCGCGATGACGTGTGCGGGTCTCTTCCTCGACCACCACCGGCGAGGGCTCGGCCAGGGTGCCGAGATCGCCCTCAGCCCAGGGGATCGGCTGACCGATCAGGCTCTCGATCGCGGTCACCGACCGTTCGTCGGAGCGGGTGACCAGGGTGAAGGCATGCCCGGCGCGACCGGCACGGCCCGTACGCCCGATCCGGTGCACGTAGTCTTCCGGGTGATGCGGCACGTCGAAATTGAAGACGTGGCTCACCGCGGGAATGTCGAGGCCGCGAGCCGCGACGTCGCTCGCAACCAGCAGCGGAACTTCACCGGAGCGGAATCCATCGAGGGCGACCGTGCGCGCGCGCTGATCCATATCGCCGTGAAGGGCCGCGACGTTGAAACCGTGGCTCGCCAGCGACTTCTGCAGCAGCGCCACGTCGCGCTTGCGGTTGCAGAAGATGATGCCGTTGTTGAGTTCGGCCTCACCGCGGATGAGACGGCGCAGGAGATCGCGCTTCTCGTGCCCCTCCGACCCTGCGGCGACCAATTTCTGCACGATCGTCGTCGCGGTGGAGGCGGGGCGCGCCACTTCGATCCGCTGCGGGTTATGCAGGAACACGTCAGCCAGCCGCTCGATCTCGGGCGGCATCGTCGCGGAGAAGAACAGGGTCTGGCGCGTGAACGGCACCATCTTCACGATGCGCTCGATATCGGGAATGAAGCCCATGTCGAGCATCCGGTCCGCCTCGTCGATGACGAGGAGCTCGACCCCGGTGAGCAGCAGCTTGCCGCGCTCGAAATGGTCGAGCAGGCGGCCCGGTGTCGCGATCAGAACGTCGGCGCCGCGCATCAGCTTGGCATCCTGCTCGGCGAAGGACACGCCCCCGATGATCAGGGCCACGTTGAGCTTGTGGTTGACGCCGTAGCGGTCGAAATTCTCGACCACCTGGGCAGCGAGTTCGCGGGTCGGCTCAAGGATCAGCGTGCGCGGCATGCGCGCCCGTGCCCGTCCATTCTCGAGCAGGGTGAGCATCGGCAAGGTGAAGGCGGCGGTCTTACCCGTCCCTGTCTGGGCGATACCAAGGACGTCACGGCGCGCCAGAACGTGCGGGATGGCTTGAGCCTGGATCGGTGTCGGGTCCGTGTAGCCCGCGGCCGTGACGGCCTGGAGGACCTTGTCGCTCAATCCGAGGTCGGCAAAAGACATATGCTGATGTGAACCGTTGCGCGCAGGAACTCGTAACGATCCGCGCGGAGAAGATCGTCGTGGGCTAGGCTCCACGGTCCGTTCGAAAAGGGTCGTTCGAATACAGGACCAGCCGCGCACACGCGTTGCGGGACACTTAGAGCCTTGAGGTGTCTTGTCAATCGACCACGGGCAAAGCACCGTCGTTTATCCGGTGCATACGGCGTCCTGCGAACGAGAAGCCGAAGAGTCGGGGGTACTGTCAAGCTGGCACACGCCCTGCTTGAGCGAGCGCCGGTAGGACATGGGCTTCGGCCCTCACACGAAGGGGGACGAACTCATGTCACATAGCGCCTCGATCACCGAGCCGGCCGCGTCCGGAGGTGCCGTTCCCGGTTCCCATGCGGATGTGGTGATCAAACCCGGCTACGACGACCGCCTCACCAACGAGGATCTGGCCCCGCTCAGGAAACAGAGCTGGGGCACCTACAACTTTTTCGCTTTCTGGATGTCGGACGTCCACAGCGTCGGCGGCTACATCACGGCGGGCAGCCTGTTCTCCCTCGGCCTCGTGAGCTGGCAGGTGCTGGTCTCGCTGCTCGTCGGCATCCTCATCGTGCAATTCTTCTGCAACCTCGTGGCCAAGCCGAGTCAGGTCACGGGCACGCCCTATCCGGTGATCTGCCGGGCCTCCTTCGGCGTGAAGGGCGCCAACATCCCCGCCATCATCCGGGGGCTCATCGCGGTCGCCTGGTACGGCATCCAGACCTACCTCGCCTCCAGCGCCTTCATGATCGTCGCCTTGCGCTTCTACCCGGAGCTGAAACCCTATGCCGACGTGACCCAGTTCGGCTTCGCCGGCCTGTCCAGCCTCGGCTGGGCGGCCTTCATGGCCCTTTGGGTGATCCAGGCCCTCGTGTTCTGGCGCGGGATGGAGGCGATCCGCAAATTCATCGATTGGGCCGGCCCCGCCGTCTACGTCGTGATGATCGCCCTGGCGGTCTACCTCGTGGCCAAGGCCGGCGTGGCGAATGTCGGCCTCACGCTGGGCGAGGTGAAGTACCGGGGCTGGGACGCCCTGCCGGTGATGCTCAATGCGGTCGCACTGGTCGTCTCGTACTTCTCCGGGCCGATGCTGAATTTCGGTGACTTCTCACGCTACGGGAAGTCATTTCCCGCGGTGAAGGCCGGTAATTTCTGGGGCCTGCCGGTGAACTTCATCGGTTTCTCGCTGCTCACCGTCATCACCACCTCTTCGACCTTGCCGGTCTTCGGCCACCTCATCATCGATCCGGTGGAGACGGTGAGTAAGATCGACAACACCTACGCGGTGGTGCTCGGCGCCTTCACCTTCATGACGGCGACGATCGGCATCAACATCGTGGCGAACTTCGTCTCCCCGGCCTTCGATTTCTCGAACGTGGCTCCGCAGCATATCAGCTGGCGCATGGGCGGGATGATCGCGGCCGTGGCCTCGATCTTCATCACTCCGTGGAACCTCTACAACAACCCGGCCGTGATCCATTACACGCTCGACATCCTCGGCGCCTTCATCGGTCCGCTCTTCGGCATCCTGATCGCCGACTTCTTCATCGTGCGGAAGCAGCATGTCGTGGTGGACGACCTCTACACGATGAGCCCGACGGGCACGTATTGGTACGAGGGCGGCTACAACCGCGCCGCCATCTACAGCGTCATTCCCTCCGCCCTGGTGCCGGTGCTCTGCGCCGTCATCCCAGCCCTGGGGAGTCTGGCGAATTTCAGCTGGTTCATCGGCGTGGCCCTAGGCTTCTCGATCTATGTCGTCCTGATGCGTAAGACGGCGGTCGCGGCCAAGGCCTGACCGGAGACCGATTCCCTTTGCGCATCCTGCTGATCAACCCCAACACGACCGAAACCGTCACCGATCTGGTCGCCGCGCATGCGCGGCGAGTGGCGGGCGACGCCGTCGAGATCGTGGCGGTCACCGGGCGCTTCGGTGCCCGCTACATCACCAGTCGGGCCGCGTCGGCGATCGCGGCTCATGCCGCCCTCGACGCGCTGGCCGAGCACGCCGAGGGCTGCGACGCGGTCTACCTCGCCTGTTTCGGAGATCCGGGACTCGGAGGCCTGCGCGAGATATCCCCGCTGCCGGTGGTCGGCATGGCCGAGGCCTCGTGCCTCGCTGCCACGGCGCGGGGAGGGCGCTTCGCCATCGTCACCGGGGGCGCCCTATGGGGACCGATGCTGGAGGAGTTCGTGGCGGGCATCGGCCTCTCCGACAAGCTCGCCGCCATCCGCACCATCGCCCCCACGGGAGACCGCATCGCACGGGACCCCGAGGCGGCCCTGGCGGATCTGGCCGCCGCCTGCACCACCTGCGCCATCCGCGACGGGGCGGATGTGGTGATCCTCGGCGGAGCGGCGCTGGCCGGCCTCGCCGAACGCATCCAGCCGCATGTGCCGGTGCCCGTCCTATGCTCGGTGGAAGTAGGGACCCGTGCGGTCCTCGCCGCCGCGATCTGCGGCTTGCCGCCGGGCCAGCCAGCGCCGTCCATCGAGAGCATCGGCCTGTCGCCGGCCCTGGCCGAGCGGCTGGCACAGGAGTGACAGAGCTCCGCACCCGCTGATTCCACGTGCCTGACGGCACTTGCGGACAGGCGCAGGATCAGCTTACTTTGCGATACAAAGTTGATCCGGGAGCATCGGATGTCCGATCTCGATAGAGCCCTCGCCGATATCGTGGCGATCCGCGCGCAACTCGCCCGCGGCGACGCCTTCTGCGGGTTCGGACCCTCCGCCATCGCGGCCACGGGCGTCCTCGCCCTCGGCACCGCCCTGGCGCAGCATGTCTGGCTCGACGACCCGACCGGGCAGCCGCTACTGTTCCTAGGCGGCTGGATCGTCACCGCCCTGGCCTCCGCCGGCCTGATCGGCGCCGAGATGCGAGCCCGTTCGCGTCGCGACCATGCGGGGCTCACCGACACGGCGATCGTGAACGCGGTGGAGCAGTTCCTGCCCGCCGGCGCGGCGGGCGCCTGCCTCGCCCTGGTCCTGGTACAGGTCTCGCCGGAATCCCTGTGGATGCTGCCGGGGCTGTGGCAGATGCTGGTGAGTCTCGGGCTCTTCGCCTCGGTGCGGTCCCTGCCGAAAGGCGTCGCGCTGCCCGGCGCCTGGTACATGGTGGCGGGCCTCGCCGTGCTCATGCTGGCGAGCGCCGACCGCGTCCTCTCGCCCTGGACCATGGGACTGCCTTTCGCCGTCGGCCAGTTTCTGATGGCCATGATCCTCTACCGCGCCCGGGAGGACAGTGATGCGTGATGCTCCCTTCGCGTATGACGGCCTCGACCGGGTCATTCACGAGAAGGCCCGGCTCGGCCTCCTCACCTCGCTGATGGCGGCTCCGAAGGGGCTGGCCTTCGGCGACCTTAAGCAACTCTGCGGCCTCACCGACGGTAATCTCAACCGTCACCTCCAAGTGTTGCAGGAGGCCGGCTTCGTCGAGATCAGGAAAGGGCAGGGCAAGAGTCATAGTGGCACCCGACCGCTGACGACCTGCCATCTGACGCCGACGGGCCGGACTCGCTTCCTCGATTACCTCGCCGTCCTCGAACAGGTGGTGCGGGACGCCGCAAAGGCCGCCGAGATGGCGGCCGAGAGCGCGGGCCTCCCCCTCGTCGCGCGTCCGGCCTGACGCCTGGACTCCGTCTTTTTTTGCCAAGGAACTCTGCGATGCAAAGCGAACAGACGCCCGGCCTGCATGTGGGCATCATCATGGATGGCAACGGACGCTGGGCCTCGGGGCGCGGACTGCCCCGCGCGCTCGGTCACAAGGAAGGCGTCGAGGCGATCCGCCGGGTCGTGGAGGCGGCGCCGAAACAAGCCATCGGCACCCTCACCCTTTATGCCTTCTCTTGCGACAACTGGAGACGTCCGGAGGCGGAGGTCTCCGCCCTGATGGGGCTGCTCCGGCTCTACCTGCGCAACGAGATCGCCCGTTTGGTCGAAAGCGGCGTACGCCTCAGCGTGATCGGCCGGCGCGACCGCTTGCCCGAGGGGCTCGCCGCCGCCATCGGCCGAGCCGAGGCCGCAACGCTCGAGGGGAAGGCCCTGCATCTGCGGATCGCCGTCGATTATTCCGCCCGCGATGCCATCCTCGCCGCCGCGCTCGCCAGCGCCAGCAATCCCGGCATGACCCGCACCACCTTCTCGACCCTGGTGACGGGCGATGCCTGTGTCCCCGAGGTCGATCTCGTGATCCGCACCAGTGGCGAGCAGCGGCTTTCAGACTTCCTGCTCTGGGAGAGCGCCTACGCCGAGCTTCACTTCACCCGCCGCCATTGGCCCGATTTCGATGCCGGAGACCTCAAAGACGCTCTCGCCGCCTACCGCAATCGCGACCGCCGCTTCGGAGGGCTGGCTACCGGGTCCGTGGCGGCCTGAAAAGCTGATCCGACGGTTGGCGAGGCAGGAGGCTAAGGGTCGGGTCAAAGACTACCCTCTCACCCTTCGGCAGGCTGTTTTCCTTGCGATATGATGGTTCGGTCGGCTTGAGCCAGGCATAGCTTCGTCGGCGAGCAGACGGCTCCCTCGACCTTTAGGGCTGCGCTGCCCTCAGACGAAGAAGAGGAAGGCTCCGAAGCTCGCGAGGAAGCCCGCAAGAGACACCGCCGAGAGAGCAAGAAATTTGGAGGATGCCGTCGATCCATCGTCGGCTCCGTCCTCGATCGGCGAGAAGGCACGACCCGCAGCCTGCGACGCGCGGATGAGATCGTCGTGGCGCACCATTCTCAAGGCTGCAGACGGCGCCATGTCGCTCTCCCACCGATCGGCTCTACGTGCGGAAGCGCACAAACCAGAGATTGGTTCCCAATCCGACCCGTCATCGCCCCGCCATGTCCGGCTCCTAGGAATCCGTCACCTAAGTCACAGGACGAGTTCCACCATGACCGAGCCGCTGCGCACCCGCTCGCAGGCCGCCGAAGACGGCGAGGATGCAGGCACGAATACGAGCGGCAACGCCACGTTCGGCGATGTGGTCGCCGCGCGGTTCGACCGGCGCGACCTCCTGCGCGGTCTCCTCGGGGTCGGCGCCATCGCGGCGGTGGTGACGCCCCGCGCGCTCGCCGCCGCCCCGGCTGCGGCGGCGCAGGGACGGGCGACGCCGTTCCCGTTCAAGGAGATCGAAGCGGGTTCGGACACCCACCATCACGTGGCCGAGGGGCACGATGCCGACATCCTGATCCGCTGGGGCGATCCAGTTCTGCCTGGCGCGCCTGCTTTCGATCCGCGGAACCAGTCGGCGGAGGCCCAGGCCCGGCAATTCGGCTATAACAACGACTTCGTCGGTTATTTCCCGATGTCCGGCGCCGCCGATCCGGCGGCGCACGGACTTCTCGTGGTCAATCACGAATACACCAACGAGGAGCTGATGTTCCCCGGCCTCGGCCGCCAGGATATCAAGACCGTCGCGTTCAAGGGCATGAACCGCGAGCTCGTCGATATCGAGATGGCCGCCCATGGCGGATCGGTGATCGAGGTGAAGCGAACGGACGGCAAATGGGCCGTGGTGCCGAACTCGCCTCACGCCCGGCGCATCACCGCGGAGACGGTGATGACTTTGTCCGGTCCCGCCGCAGGCTCCGACCGGCTGAAGACGACGGCCGATCCTGTGGGCCGTACGGTGAAGGGCATGATCAACAATTGCGCCGGCGGAACCACCCCCTGGGGGACGTGGCTCACCTGCGAGGAGAACATCAACTATTACTTCTCGGGCTCCCTCGCCGAGGGTTCTGCTGAGGCGACCAACCACAAGCGTCTCGGCCTGCCCGGCAACGCCTATGCCTGGGGACGCTTCCACGAGCGCTTCGACCTCTCCAAGGAGCCGAACGAGCCGAACCGCTTCGGCTGGGTCGTGGAAATCGACCCGTTCGATCCCGCCTCCGTCCCGACGAAGCGCACCGCCATGGGCCGGTTCAAGCACGAAGGCGCCGCCGGCATCGTCTCGAAGAGCGGCCGCTACGTGGTCTACCAGGGCGACGATGAGCGTTTCGACTACGTCTACAAGTTCGTGACGGACGCGGCCGTAAATCTCGCCGACCGGCAGGCCAACCGCGATATCCTCGATTCCGGCACGCTCCACGTCGCCCGGTTCGATGCCGACGGACGCGGCGCCTGGATGCCGCTGGTCTTCGGACAAGGCCCCCTGACGACGGAGAACGGGTTCCGCTCCCAGGCCGACGTGGTCATCGAGGCACGGCGTGCCGCCGACCTCCTCGGCGCCACCAAGATGGATCGCCCGGAAGACGTCGAGGCCAATCCGAAGACCGGCAAGGTCTATGTCATGCTCACCAACAACGTGAAACGCAAACCCGACGAGGTGAACGCCGCCAATCCGAGGCCCGACAACCGCTTCGGCCACATCGTGGAGCTGACCCCCGACGAGGGCGACCATGCGGCACCGGGCTTCGCCTGGGAGATCCTCGTCAAATGCGGCGATCCCTCCATCGCTACGGTCGGCGCCACCTTCTCCTCCGCGACGACGAAGGACGGCTGGTTCGGCATGCCGGACAATTGCTCGGTCGACGGACAGGGTCGGCTCTGGGTCGCCACCGACGGGAACTCGCCATCGAAGACGGGCCGGAACGACGGAATCTGGGCCATGGAGACGGACGGGCAGGGACGGGGAACCGGCAAGCACTTCTTCCGGGTGCCCAACGGCGCGGAGATGTGCGGCCCCTACTTCACACCGGACGACACCACGTTCTTCGTCGCCGTCCAGCATCCCGGCGAGGCCGACGAGGAGGATCCGAAGGCCGCTCCCGCCACGTTCGAGGCACCTTCGACCCGGTGGCCGGATTTCGACGATGCGATGCCGCCCCGGCCGGCTATCGTCGCCATCACGAAGCGAGGCGGTGGCCGGGTCGGAAGCTGACCGCTCGACCTTTCCAGCTGGACACTGGATCCCCCTCCGTCGCCGTCGAATGGCGGCCCTGTCGAACCGGCGTCGTGGAACTCGCCCCCATTGGGCCGCAACTCCTTCAGAGTGCCAGCAGGGGTACGGATAGCGACCCGGGAAAGGGCAGGGCGTAGCGACCGCGCCGGTCCCTCCGAAATCCAGACGACACAGCGTTAAGGGAATCGGCGCAAGCTGTGCAGGAACACGGGGAGAGACCTCCCGCGCCCTCATGGCGGCGCTTCACGTTTCCGTTTCGTTCCTGTATGGTTGGCACATGACTCAGCGCGAGACCTCACGCCAGGCCGTTGCGGCCCCCGCCGTCGGCCGGCCGAGCGATCTGTTCGCAGGCGGCCAGGCGCCGGTTCGCGGTGCCAAGGCTTCCTCGGCCGCCCGGGCGCCCCTCGACAAGGCGCCCATCGAAACAGCCGAGGCCGGCTACGACGCCTCGTCGATCGAAGTGCTGGAGGGGCTGGAGCCCGTCCGGCGCCGGCCGGGCATGTATATCGGCGGCACCGACGAACGCGCCCTGCACCATCTCTTCGCCGAGGTGATCGACAATTCCATGGACGAGGCTGTGGCCGGCCATGCCAGCTACATCGAGGTGGAACTGGAGGCGACGGGCCACCTCGTCATCACCGATAACGGACGCGGTATCCCGGTGGACCCGCATCCGAAATTCCCCGGCAAATCCGCCCTCGAAGTCATCATGACGACGCTGCACGCCGGCGGAAAATTCGACTCGAAGGTCTACGAGACCTCGGGCGGCCTTCATGGCGTCGGCATCTCCGTGGTCAATGCCCTCTCGGACAGCCTCGAAGTCGAGGTCGCCCGCAGCCAGACCCTGTACCGCCAGACGTTCTCGCGCGGCCACGTGCAGGGGCCTCTGGTGGAGGTCGGCCGGGTGCAGAACCGTCGCGGCACCCGGGTGCGCTTCCATCCCGATGCCGAGATCTTCGGAGCTCTGAAATTCGATCCGCGCCGGCTGTTCAAGATGGCCCGGTCAAAGGCCTACCTGTTCGGCGGCGTCGAAATCCGCTGGCGTTGCGCGCCGTCCCTGATCGAGGGGATGGACGACGTCCCGACAGAGACCGTGCACCGCTTCCCCGGCGGCCTGCGCGATTATCTCGCCCGCGATCTCGAGGGCAAGGAACTCGTCACCGATGCGGTTTTCGCCGGCAAGGTGACGAAGCCCGGCGGCCATGGCTCCCTCGAATGGGCCGTCGCCTGGATGGTGGTGGAGGACGGGGTCTCGCACTCCTATTGCAACACCATCCCCACCGCCGAGGGTGGCACGCATGAAAGCGGCCTGCGCGTCGCCCTGCTGCGGGCCCTACGCGAACATGCCGAACGCGTCGGCCAGGCTAAGCGCATGACCTCCGTCACAACGGATGACGTCATGGCGACCTGCGCCTCGATGCTCTCCGTCTTCATCCGCGAGCCGGAATTCCAGGGCCAGACCAAGGACAAGCTCGCCACCGTGGAAGCCTCGAGGATTGTCGAGACGGCGATCCGCGACGCGTTCGACCATTGGCTCGCCGCCTCCCCGGCCCAGGCCAACAAACTTCTCGACTGGGTGATCGACCGGGCCGAGGAGCGCCTGCGCCGACGCCAGGAGAAAGAGGTCGCGCGCAAATCCGCGACCCGCAAGCTACGTCTGCCGGGCAAGCTCGCCGATTGCTCCAAGGCCGGTACGGCCGGCTCGGAAATCTTCATCGTCGAGGGTGATTCCGCCGGCGGCTCGGCAAAGCAGGCGCGCGACCGCGCCAGCCAGGCGATCCTGCCCCTGCGCGGCAAGATCCTCAACGTGGCCTCGGCCAGTCGCGACAAGATGGGCGCCAACCAGCTCATCTCCGACCTGACCCAGGCGCTCGGTTGCGGCACGGGCAACAGCTACAAGGGCGAGGATCTTCGCTACGAGAAGGTCATCATCATGACCGACGCCGATGTCGACGGCGCCCATATCGCATCCCTGCTGATCACCTTCTTCTATCGCCAGATGCCCAAGCTCATCGACAAGGGCCATCTCTACCTCGCGATCCCGCCGCTCTACCGCCTCCAGCACGGCGCGAAGACGGCCTATGCCCGTGACGATGCCGATAAGGAGCGGGTCATCAAGACCACGTTCAAGGGTGCCAAGGTCGAGATCAGCCGCTTCAAGGGGCTCGGCGAGATGATGCCGGCGCAGTTGAAGGAGACGACCATGGACCCGAAGAAGCGCACCCTTCTGCGCGTCGCGGTCCTCGACGAGGCGCGCGTCTCCACGGGCGACGCCGTGGAGCGGCTGATGGGCAACAAGCCCGAAGCCCGCTTCGCCTTCATCTCCGAACGCGCCGCCTTCGCCGACGAGGCCGTGCTCGACATCTGATGCCGAGGGCGGGCTGAGGCGGGCTGATCGAGGTCTGGCATGAGACAGGGGAAGCACCGCTTCCCCGTCACTGTGCGACGAACTCATACCAACGCAAAAAACCCGGCCGCGAGGCCGGGTTTTTCGTTTGGACGATCCTGAGAGCCGCGCAATCCTCGCGGAGGACTGCGCGGAGATCATGGACGATCCTAGTAGGTGCCGAACTTGTAGTTCAGGCCGGCGCGGACGACGGCGAACTCGTCGTCGCGACGACCGCTGCTGATCGACTGCACGACAGCGTTGTTGGCGGCGGTGTTGATGATGAAGGCGCCCTGGTTGCGGGTGCCGCGATCGAGGTTCACGTACAGGCCTTCGACCTTCAGCGTCACAGCGGAAGCGCGGAAGAAGTTGAAGAACGAGTCGGTGGGGAGAGCGTATTCGATACCACCGCCGACGGCGTAGCCGGTGCGGAAGTCGTCGTTGCCCTGGAAGCCGCCGAAGCTACGGTCGGTGCTGCCAGCACCGTAAGCGAAGCCGCCGGTGCCGTACACGAGGGTGCGGTCGAAAGCGTAGCCGAGGCGACCGCGGACGGTACCGAAGAAGTCGAGGCTGGAGAGGCCACGCGGGTCGTTGATGGCGAAGCCGGGAGCGGCAACGACGCCCGAGTCACGACGCTTGGCGCCGAAATCGAGGTACTGGGCGTCGGCTTCGATACCGACGACCACGCCCGAACCCGGGGTGAACTGGTAGTTGTAACCGATCTGCGCGCCGCCGGAGAAGCCGTCCTGGCTGTCCTTGCTGAACGTGGCGACCTGCGGGGTGCCAGCGGCGGTGAAGCGGCTCGCCACCGGGAAGGAGTTGGGGCCTTCCTTGCCGGCGTCGAAAGCGTAACCGGCGTTGATACCGGCGTAGAAGCCCGTCCACGTGAAGACCGGGACCGGAACGAAGACCGGCGGAGCGGCGCGACGGGGAAGGTCGGCGGCCGAAGCGACAGCAGTCAGGCCGGCGAGAACGGTCGTAGCGAGAAGCAGTCTTTTCATTGTGTGTCTGGTCCTGATGGGCATTAAGCCTGAGCGCTTGTAGGCTTGGTCGGGCGTGAGGTCTGTCGCATTCCTGCAACAACATCCATCGAATACAGCAGCAGCCGTCAACGAAGGGTAAAGGTTAGACTCAGGTGAGGAATTGGGAATCGGCCACGTGTTCTGGCGCACCTGAGGGTATTTCTCCTTCAGAGCGACCGATGATCCAGATCCACCGGTGCGACATCCGCTCCACACCTTCTACAACCATTTGTTAATCAGAATAATTATGCATCATTCAGATCAGCAACAATGATCACTGTGATGTTCGCGAGAACGGTGTCCGGCTTTCAAGGGGACGACGCCGCTCCTGCATGGAAGCGGGGCCTGGCAAGTAAATGCAGGATTGGGAGTCGCGCAGGTGCGGCGGTCCCGAGGCTCGCGCCGTGGAACCCGGTTTTCGGGTCGCTGCGACGCCTAGGCGGCATGTCGCGAACGGAGCGATCGTACCGATCCGGCGTCTCGTCTCCGACGAAACGAACCTTGCGAGCCATGATCTGAGCGATCCGGGCTTCCCGGCCAGCGCCGTGGCCTATGCGTTCAGAGCCCCGGAGAATGAGGGCGGGGCGATCAACGGTCGATCAGCAGGATCGCACCGGGCTAACGGATACGTGATGACTCCGCCGACGGCGCAGAGCGCCGCCGGCAAGGGACCCGCCCGGTTTCTCAGGCGGCCGTAACCCAGAGCTCACCCTTGCCGAGGGTGGCGAGATCGCCGGAATAGCGCTTGAGCGCGCCCGCCGCGAGGTCGGCATGGGCGGGGCTGAGGGCGCGCAGTGATCGGGCGAGCAGGCGCAAGAACACGAGATCGTGCGTCCCAGTCTCGACGAAACTCGGGCTCAGGGCACCGTGTCCGCCTGCGAGGATCGTCCCACGCCGCATGCCGTAGCCCGGATGGTCACCCACCGAGAGGGCCGCGATCGTACCCGCGATCATCCGCGATCCGGCATGAGCCCCGGCGGATCCGACCAGGATCAGCCCGCGCCGCATGCGGTCGCCGAGATAATCTCCGGCCGAGCCTCGGATCACCAGCGTGGCGCCGTCGAGCCCGGCCTTGGCGGCATAGACTGCGCCGCCCGCATGATCGCCGGCATCCCCTTCGATGGTGATCGTGCCGCCCTTGGCACCCGATCCGGCATAGGGGCCGGCCGATCCCGTGACCGTCACCGAGCCCGATGCCATGCCTGCGCCGAGGCGCTGGCCGACATCGCCGACGACCCGGATCGAACCGCCGCTGAGCGAGGCACCAATGCTGTCGAAGCGGGATGACCCGCCCTCGATGGTCAGGCTGTCGGAGCCGTCGAGGCTGATCGCGAAGACGTCGCCCAGCGTCAGGCCGCGTCGGCTGGTGCCGATGGGGAGCCTGGCCGCTTCGGCCTCGGAGAGGCCGCTCAGGGAGAGCGGATTCACATGAAGGAAATCGAGCCGCTCCGGCGGCTCCTGGCGCAGGGTGAGGGTGCTCATGCCGCTCCAGCCTCGCTCGCCGGCTCCTTCGAGAGCAGGTCCTTCAGGTGATAATGGTGGCGGCCGAGATTGCCGCCGTAATTGCCCGCCGTCACTGCGACGAGCCCGCGCGCGGCACCCGCCTCGGTCGAGGCATGGAGCGCCGCGCGCATGGATTCGGCCACTGAGCGGGATGTGAGCCCGTCGATGACGATCTCCAGCACCACGCCGACCTCGGCCGCGAGTTCGGAGCCGGCCCGGCCCTTGAGGGTGGGGCAATAGGCGTCGTTGGTGGAGGCCATCATGCCCTTGGTGCGCGCGCCGACCTTCGAACCGGAGCGGACGATGCCGCCGGGGAAGGGCAAGATCACGTCCGCCACCGAGCGAGCGGCATCCACGGCGATCTCCGCGACCTTGAGGGTCTCGGCATGGTTGCGGCCGAGGAACAGCAGGTTGCCGCCGCCCACCGCGCCGTCCACCGCGCGGACGAAATCCTCACAGAGGAACTCGCCGTCCATCACCGGCACGCGCCAGTAGCGCCGCGCCTTGCCGGAGACGGGGTCGGTCAGACGCTTGGCCACCGCGAACCCGTCACCGAAATACCGGATCGCGCCGCCGAGCTTGATCTTGTGAGGCCCGTCGACGCCCGCATAGCAGGCGGTGCCAGGACAGGTGAGGATGCACTGGCCGACGCGCTTGAGGAGCTGGTCCTTGAGACCGTTCGGCTCGAAGCCGAACAGCAGTACGCGCACGCCGGGGCGGCCGTCCGGAGTCTCCTCCGGCGAGAGCTCGCAATCGATCCCGGCCTCGGCGCCGCAGCCGATCACCGACGTAGCGAACCCGGTCATGGTCACGGCGGCGATCATCGCCCATTTGGCGGTGTCGTTGGTGATGATCAGCGCCGTACCGGCGACGTCGAACGCCTCGGCGAAGGTGTCGATCACCGGAATGCCGTTGAGGGTGAGGTCAGCCATGGTCAGTCACCCATCCTCACGCGACGCATCGTCTTCGAGCCCTGCAGGATCTTCATGCGCGACATGCCACGTCCTCGAACACGTCGCCCGCGGGGAAGGCCGCGTCCGGCACGGTGAAGCTGTCGAGGCCGGTGCCGAAGCGAGCGTCGAGATAGGCGTCGGCGCGCGTCACCATCGCCTTGTCGGATTCGACGACGAGCTCCAACGTCCGGCCCGAACGCCAGTTCACGATCTCGCCATCCTCGACGATGACCTCGCCGTCCTTCAGGACGAGTCGGGCACGGGCGAACATCGCGGTCCGGTTCTTGTCGTCCCGGTAGATTGCGACATCGGCGCGGGCGCCCTCACGGAGATGGCCGCGATCGGCGAGGCCGAGGAGCTTGGCCGGGCCGGACCGCGTCAGCTGGGCGATCTCGGAGAAGGAATATTCCCGCTCGATTCCGCACAGGCCGGACCGCTCGGCGATGACCTTGTGCAGGCCGGCGATCTCACGGTCGCGCTCCTCCTTGTCCATCAGCAGATGGATGATCCGCGGATATTCGGTGAAGGGGCCGCCATTGGGATGGTCGGTGGTGAGGATGGTGCGCTCCGGATCGCCCGACAGCAGCATCAATTCGAGGCCGATCGCCCATTGCAGGGAGCTGACCGGGCCGCGCGGCTTGTACAGGAACGGCACGATGCCGCCGCCTTCCGCGTCGCCCGCCGTGATGATCCACTTCTTCGGGTTCGCGCCCTTGCGGCCGGCGAACTGGCGGATCACGTCCAGCGAGATCGTCACGGTCTGGCCGAAGGCGACCTGACCCACGTCGAACGTTGCGTTGGGGTGCCGCTCCATCGCCTCCGTGATTCGCTCGGCCGCAGAGCGGAAGCCGCCGGTGGCCGGGTTGGCGGGATCGGCCGCGCCATAGGCATAGAATTGCGCATGGGCGAAGTGGATACGCCGTCCCTCCGCCGCTTCCATCGTCGCCACGAACGAATCGTCGGCGCCGGGAATGCCGAGATTGTTGGCATGGACGTGGAGCGGGTGCGGGACACCGATCTCCTCCACCGCGTCGAGGAGGGCGTTCATGATCTTGCGGGTGGTGAGCCCGTAGACCGGGATCTCCTCGTCGAGGCTGAGATTGAGCATCCCGTCCTTGAAGGCCGATGCGCCTCCCGCATTGATGCACTTGACGCCGAGGCCCCGCGAGGTCGCCACCGAGAGGGCGACGAGGTCCCGCACCGCCGCCTTGCCCTCGCGCTGGCGCAGCAATTCGAGGAGCTGGTCATCGTTGCCCATCACCGTAAGGGCGCCGCGGTCGAGCAGCGGGATGTCGGCGAGTTCGAGCTGCGTCGCGAGCGCGTTGGTCGGCGGCATCGCCGGCTCGACGGCGACGGTGTAGCCCATCCGCGCGTAATTGGCGCCGATCCAGGCGGCGGAACCGCCGGCATGAGCGAAGGGATGGCCTTCTGGCGCGGCCTCGCTGGCATAGAGATCGGGCAGCAGCAGGCGGCTCATCACCACGTTGCCACCGGCGATATGCGAATGCACCTCGACGCCGCCCGCCATCACGACGCAGCCGGAAGCATCGATGGTCCGGTCGGGCTTGCGCTCGGAGGCGGCGACGACATGGCCGTCCTCGATCCAGACATCACCGATACCGTCGCGGCCGGCGGTAGGATCGACGACCCGGCCGCCCTGGATCAGGATCAGCATGAGACGCCCTTCTTCTGCGTGAGGCGATCTTGGATGGCGGCGAGCACGCCGGCCGCCGTGAGGTCGGCCGGTTGGCCGACGGGGGGCGAATAAGTGATCGCCGCGCGACGCTCGTTCCACAGGGCGCCGCCGGCGGTCTCGCCGGGCACGCCCACCGCGATGACGATGTCGGCGACGTCGCCGGTAGCCTCGGGGCTGCCCTCGCCGACAATGGCGATGGTCGGCAGGCTGCCGAGCCAGTCCGGGCGTGGAGCAGGGATGGCGGCGAGCCACAGGGCGGCATCGACTTCACCGGCGGCCACCTGGCGCGCGCTATCGAACCGCCAGGGATCGTGCTCGGGCAGGTCGCGTCCGAAACCGACCCGCGGCGGCTGGCCGCTGGTCCAGGAGGCGAGCTGGGTCACGGCACGCCCCTGGAACCCGTCGGAGATGGAGAGCGCGAAGAAACGCGTCAGGTCGTTGAGGTCGCGGACCAGACCCTGCAGCATCTCCACGCCGAGCTCACCGAGCTCGGCCGCATCGTAGAGAACGACGCCGTATTGCGCGGTCGTGAGACGACGGGCGAGGTCTGCAAAGGCCGCTTCGCCGGAGAGGTTGCCCTTCACGTAAGCGCGCAGATGCGCCACCGAGACGGCGAGCCCGCCGGTATCGGCGGGATAGGCCACGTGCCGCGTGGCTCCGTTGCCGGGACCGCCGAGGGAGAGCAGCGTCCGCTCGGAGCCGGCGGCGCGGCCGCGCACCGGCGCGGAGGAGGCGATCTCCTGCACGATCGGGCGGTCCCACGGCCGCAGGCCGACGACCAGCACGGCATCGGCCCGGCCGATCGCCTCGGCCGGCGTCGTGTTGAGGTTACCGAACTGACTGAGAGGACCGAGCTCCGCATAGAGTCCGTCGCCACCGGCGGGATCGACGGAGGCGCCGATCAGTCCAGCCAGATGATAGGCCGCCCTCACCGCGCTCGTATCCGCACTCAACCCCGTGACGATCGGGGTCTTCGCTGTGGCGAGGAGCGTCGCGGCGGCCTCCACCGCCGCGCTCACGTCCACCGCACCACCCTTTACCCAGGCAGCCATGCCTTCACCTTGGAGAACGAGGGCCCGGCACGCGCTGTGTTCAGCGTCGCGCACGGCGGGACTGCGCCAGTCCATTCCTAGTGGGCCGGCACGTTTGCATCGCGGAGACGTCGCAAGCAACCCCCCACGCTCGCCGCTTCGGGGCAATCGCATGGAGGCAATGGGGTTCGAGATGGCGGGCGGTGCTTGCGAGCGGTCGGCCCTCCGTGGGAGAAGCCGGCAACCGGGCCGTCGTCTCGAGCGCGGTTTTGCTCCCGCCACCGACCGACGGGACGAGGATGCGGCTGACACGCGCCGGGACGGGAGCGTGTCACGATAAAGGAGCTCGCCGTGGACCGGATCGCCGACGAACGGCCTCTCAGCCAGGAAGCGGCGACACGCGGCGCAGTCCGGGTGCATGCACCCGCGCGCCTGCATTTCGGGTTTCTCGATCTTCATGGCGGCCTCGGCCGGCGCTTCGGGAGCATCGGCCTCGCGGTCGACGCCCCCTCCATCGATCTCACCGCGAGGCCGGCGGCGGCGCTCCGGGTGAACGGGTTCGAGGCCGGGCGCGCCAGGGGCTATGCCGAGGCAGCGGCGCGCCATCTCGGCATCGCAGGGCACGCCGCCTTGCAGGTGGACCAGGCGATCCCCGCCCATGCCGGTTTCGGCTCGGGCACGCAGCTCGCGCTGAGTGTCGCCGCGGCGCTGGCCGCCCTCGACGGCCGTCCCTTTTCACCCGACGCCTTCGCCGATGCCCTCGACCGTGGCAACCGGTCCGGCGTGGGCCTCGCCGCCTTCACCCAAGGCGGGCTGATCGTCGACGGGGGCCGAGACGCCAGCAATGGCCCGCCGCCCCTCATCGCGCGTCTCGCCTATCCTGAAGCGTGGCGGGTGCTGCTCATCCTCGACGAGGGCATGACGGGAGTGCATGGCACCCGTGAGGTCGAGGCTTTCCGTGACCTGCCGCGCTTTCCGGAGGCGCAGGCGGCCGAGATTTGCCGCATCGTACTGATGCAAGTGCTGCCCTCCGTCGCCACGGCGGAGCCGGAAGGGTTCGGGGCTGGCATCACCACCATCCAGCGGTTGATCGGCGACCACTTCGCGCCGCATCAGGGAGGGCGCTATGCGAGCCCCGCCGTGGCGGAGGCCCTGGCGGCGATCGCCGCCAGAGGGGTGGCCGGCTACGGCCAGAGTTCATGGGGGCCGACCGGCTTCGCCCTCCTGGCGTCGGAGGCCGAGGCCCAGGCGCTCAAGGCCGACCTCGAACGTCCCGGTTCCCTGCGCTTCGTGATCGCGCGCGGACGCAACAGCGGCGCCTCGGTCACGCGACTTTAAGGGAACCTGGCGCATAAGCGACGCTTGACCATGCCGGCCCAGGCCGGTTCTGGATGTAGACGTGAAAGAAACCATGCGAGAGGCGACCCCGCGAGGGAGTCGGACACTTGCGGAGGAGACAGACGATGGCCCGTTCGATTCTGCATATGCTGACGCCCCTCAAGCATATGAGCCCGTTCGACGTGAACATGGCTGTGGATGCTGGCTTCGAGACGATCGCAACCTATACGGACGTAACCCTGCCGGACGTGACCTCCCTGGTGCAGGATTCGATCTTCTCCCGCTCGCCCCAGGACGGTACGCGCACCAGCATCTTCATCGGCGGTAAGAATGCCGAGGACGCCCTCGACATGATGGACCGGGCGAAGAAAGCCCTGGTACCGCCCTTCGCCAATCACATCGTGGCCGATCCGGCCGGGTCCTTCACCACCGGTGCCGCCATGGTCGCCGAGGTGACCCGCGCCCTCAAGGCGAAGTTCGGCACCGACCTGAAGGGCAAGCGCATCGTCATCTTCGGCGGAGCCGGCGTCGTGGCTTATGTGGCGGCGGTGATCGGCGCGCTGGAAGGCGCCAAGACCGTCCTCGTCGGGCATGATGGCGAGGAGCGTGTCAGCAAGATCGCCTTCACGATGAAATGGCGCTTCGGCATCGATGTCGGCGCCGTGGACGGCTCCACCGGCGATGCGCGCCGCGCCGCCATCGCCGAGGCCGACTTGATCCTCTCGGCCGGCCCGGCCGGCGTCCCGATCCTGTCGGCGACGGATCTCGAATCGGCGCCGAAGCTCCTCGTCGCCTCCGACGTGAACGCAGTACCGCCCGCCGGCATCGCTGGAATCGACGTGAACGCCAAGGACGTGGCGCTGCCCACGGGCAAGGGTATCGGCATCGGCGCGCTCGCGGTCGGCAACGTCAAGTACCAGACCCAATCGCGCCTGTTCCGCCAGATTCTCGCTGCCGACGAGCCCCTCTGCCTCGATTTCCGCGACGCCTACAAGGTCGCCGTCGAGGTGGCGGGCTGACGGGCACTCATCTGCTCGCTCAATCCTACCCATGACCTCCATCCTGAGGTGTCCGCGAAAGCTGGCCTCGAAGGAGGTCTCCAGCTCCCGCCGAGCAAACTGGAAGCCTCCTTCGAGGCCTTCGCTTCGCTCGTCGCCTCAGGATGAGGCAGGGTGGTGGGAGCAGCGTAGGAGTGATCCGAAGCGATCGCCGCAATGGCAGCATCATCCGAACGGCGTCCGTCCCAGGGTGACGCACTTCTCATCGCCGCCCAGTCCGGGCGCGCCCTGGCGCAGGCCGCGCGCAGGGCGGGCCTGCGCCCCTATGTCCTCGACCTCTTCGGCGATGCCGACACCCGCGCTCTCGCCGAAGGCTATCGCCCCGCCGAGGGCCGTTTCGGCGAAGGGCTGACGGGGGAGGGCGTTCTGGCCGGGCTCGATGCCCTGGCCGCCAAGACGGACAAGCCACCGATCGGACTGGTTCTCGGCAGCGGCTTCGAGACCGCCCCGGACCTGATGGAGGAACTGGGCCGGAGCCACAGGCTGCTGGGGGCCACGCCCCGCTCGGTCCGGGCCCTGAAGGATCCGTTCGCCTTCGCCGCCCTCTGCGCGCGGCACGCGATCCCCCATCCCGAAGTGACACGGGACCTTCTGGCTGACAGATCGGGCTGGCTGGTCAAGCGTGCCGGCGGGTCCGGCGGCAGCCATATCCGCCCCGCGGGCATGGGCCGGGCCCCACCCGGCGCCTACTTCCAGAGTCGCGTCGATGGAAAAGCCCATGCGGTCGCCTTCCTGGCCGACGGGCGCGAGGTGGCGATCCTGGCGGTGACCGAGCAATGGAGCGCGCCGTCTGCCTTACGCCCCTTCCGCTATGCCGGTGCGCTGGAACGGGCGGCCCACGAGCCGCCTTTCCTGGCCGCCCCCGCCCTCGACGCGATCACGGCGGCGATTGGTAGCCTCGTCGCCGCGACGGGGCTTCGCGGCCTCGCCAGCGCCGACCTCCTCGTCTCCGAGGCGGGATGGTGGCTCACCGAGATCAACCCGCGCCCAGGAGCCACGCTGGACATCCTGGACCGACGCGACACGCCACTGCTGACCACGCATATCGACGCGAGCCTCGGCGTTTTGCCGCGAATCGAACCAGCACCGGTGGATGCGGCGGCCACGGAAATCTGGTACGCGGCAGCCGGCTACGCGCCGATGCCGCCCCTCGACTGGCCGGATTTCGTTCGCGACCGCCCACAATCCGGCGCCCCCGTGGCACGCGATGCACCGTTATGCACCGTGTTCGCCCAAGGTCCGGACTCGGCCGCCACCCGAGACCTATTGCGTGTCCGGGCCGCCACTCTGCGGACCCTGCTCGCCCCGACGGAGGAAGCCCGATGACCACCCATCCCCCCGCCACGCTCCGGACTACGCCGAGCCTGAACGCCCTGTCCGCTCCCCTCGTGGAGAAGCTGGTAGCGGACGCCGAGGCCCTGCGCCTTGCCGTCACCACTGAGAATGGCGCACGCATGGTCGATGCCGGCGCCACCGTGCGCGGCTCCATCGAGGCCGGACGGCGCATCGCCGAGATCTGCCTCGGCGGCCTCGGCACCGTCTCGATCGTTCCCACAGGACCGATCGCGTCCTGGCCCTATTCCGTCGTGGTGCATTCCGCCGATCCGGTTCTGGCCTGCCTCGGCAGCCAGTATGCCGGCTGGTCGCTTGCCGACGAGACCGGGGATTCCGGTTTCTTCGCCCTGGGTTCCGGCCCCGGCCGTGCCGTCTCGGTGGTGGAGGACCTCTACAACGAGCTCGGCTACCGTGACACGGCCAGCCGAACCGCCCTGGTGCTCGAAGCCGCCGGCGGACCGCCCGCCTCCGTCATCGCCAAGGTCGCCGAGGCTTGCGGCCTGTCGGCCGAGGCCCTGACCTTCATCTACGCACCGACCCAGTCGCTGGCCGGCTCGACACAGGTCGTCGCCCGCGTCCTCGAAGTCGCCCTGCACAAGGCCCATACCGTGGGCTTCGACCTACACAAGATCGTCGACGGCATCGGCTCGGCCCCGCTCTCGCCGCAGCATCCCGACTTCATCCAGGCCATGGGCCGCACCAACGACGCCATCATCTATGGCGGCCGGGTGCAGCTCTTCGTCGAGGCCGACGAGGCGGATGCCAAGCAGCTGGCCGAGCAGCTTCCCTCCACCACCTCCGCCGATCACGGGGCGCCCTTCGCCGAGATCTTCGGCCGGGTGAACGGCGATTTCTACAAGATCGACGGCGCGCTCTTCAGCCCGGCCGAGGTCATCGTCACCTCGGTGACCACCGGCAAGAGCTTCCGCGGTGGCCGGCTGATGCCGGAACTGGTGGAAGCCTCCTTCAGCTGAGGCCCATCACGCAACCCTCCCCCCTCCGCGGGGGAGGGTGGTCGCGGAGCGACCGGGAGAGGGGAAGCCCTGTCCGGAACCGGCGCTCCCCTCTCCCGACCCGCTTCGCGGGCCACCCTCTCCCGCAAGGGGGAGAGGGATCGACGTCGAGGTTGCGAACAACATGCGCATCGGGCTCGCGGCCGATAACGGCAACTGGCACAAGGCCCGATTGAGGGCCGCCCTGGAACATCTCGGCGCCGAGCCGGTGCTGTTTTCGCTCGCCGACGTGGCGGTGGTCACCGGCGCGGGTGAGCCGCTCCGGGTACCGGGCTACTCCGACGGGTTGCCCGACGGCGTCCTCCTGCGCACCATCGCCGGGGGTACCTTCGAGGCCACCACCATGCGGCTCGGCGTGCTCCACGCCCTCGTCGCATCCGGGGTCACGGTCTGGAATTCCCCCGGTGCCATCGAGCGCTCGGTGGACAAGGCCATGACGAGCCTCCTCGTCGCCAGGGCGGGCCTGCCCACTCCCGACACGTTCGTCTTCTCCAGCCGCGAGGCCGCCGCCGCCTGCGTCGCCCGCGAGGCGGGACCGGGCCGGCCACTGGTGCTCAAACCGCTCTTCGGCTCACAGGGCGAGGGTTTGCAGCTCATCGAACGGCCGGAAGACCTGCCCGCCGAGGAAGCCGTGTCGCGGGTCTATTATCTCCAGCGCTACATCGCGCGGAACGACGGCCTCTGGCGCGATTACCGGGTCTTCGTCTGCGAGGGCCGGGCCATCGCCGCCATGATCCGCGAAGGCGACGGCTGGATCACCAACGTCCATCGCGGGGGCCGGCCATTGCCCTGGGCGATGCCGGAGAAGGCTGCCGAGCTCGCCGAGCGGGCCGCCGCCGCCATCGGCGTCGACTATACCGGCATTGACCTCGTGGAAGACGGGGAGGGCGGATACCTCGTCCTCGAAGTCAATTCCATGCCGGCCTGGTCAGGCCTGCAGCAGGTCACCGAGGTCGACGTCGCGGCCGCCGTGGCCCGGGGCTTCCTCAACGCCGTACGGGCAGCGAGGCCCCCCCGGCTCCTCGCGGCATCGGGATGAGCCGGCTCTCGCTGGAGGCGATCGCCACGGCCTACCAGGCGTGCTGCTTGGCCGAGCTCGATGCCCTGAAACCCGGAAACGTCCACGTCTTCGGCGACGGCCACCGCATGGCGGTGGCCGATTTCGTCACGAGCGCCGAAATTTCCGCTCCCCATCTCGCGGAACCCGGCGCGCGGATCGGCCGGCGCGTCCGCACCGCCATGGAGGCGACCCTCGGCGCGGTGGGCCAGAACACCAATCTCGGCATTCTCCTCCTCTGCGCGCCCCTGGCGCTCGCCGCCGAACGCGGCGGCCCTCTGCGCGAGGCGTTGAGCCACGTTCTCGTTACCCTCGACGCTGCCGATGCGACCGACGTCTTCGCGGCGATTCGCGCCGCCAATCCGGGCGGCCTCGGCCGAGTCGAACGGCACGACGTGACCGAATCGGTAGCGCCCGCCAGCCTCGTCGCTGCCATGGCAGAGGCGGCCCCGCGCGATCGGATCGCCCGCGCCTACGTCACCGATTTCGCCGACATCTTCGGCATCGGCCTGCCCGCATTGGCGGCGGCGCGCGGCAAGGGTCTCACGCCCCCCTGGAGCACGACCGCGGTCTTCCTCGGCTACCTCGCGGCCGTCCCCGACAGCCATGTGGCGCGCAAGCACGGGCCAGACCGCGCCGACGCCCTGCGCGCCGAGGCGGCGGAGCTTCTCTCTCTCGATCTCGCCACGCGCCCCGTGACCGAACTCCTGGAGCGGGACCGCTCGTGGAAGCGTCAAAACCTCAATCCGGGCACCAGCGCGGACATGACGGTGGCCACCCTCTTCGCCGACCGATTGCTGGCGGCCGGGATGGAACAGCCGTGACACCGGCCACCCGGTGCCGGCGGAGTGCGCCATAATTCATGAAACGGCGCGTTCAACCCCCCGTTAGACAAAGATTTTGCTCGAATCCGCCCCCCCTGCAGGGTTGTTCCGGCAGAGACCCCAGAGTAGGGTCCGCGCCGCGATCCGGGCAAACCGGTCCGGTCCTCATGGGACTGGACGCCGTGAACAAGGATGGCTTTCGGCCGCGCCAAACTACGGGGCGGTCATGCTTTTTCAAGACTCCTGGGAGAAACCCCACATGGCGAAGATCAACAAAGTTCTGGTCGGCGAGGCTCTCGTCGGCGATGGCAACGAGGTCGCCCACATCGATCTCATCATCGGACCGCGCGGTTCGCCGGCCGAGACGGCTTTCTGCAACGGCCTCGTGAACAACAAGCACGGCTTCACCAGCCTGCTCGCGGTCATCGCGCCGAACCTGCCCTGCAAGCCGAACACCCTGATGTTCAACAAGGTCACCATCAACGACGCCCGTCAGGCCGTCCAGATGTTCGGCCCCGCCCAGTACGGCGTTGCCAAGGCCGTGCAGGACGCCGTTGCCGAAGGCATCATCCCCGCTGACGAAGCCGACGACCTGTTCATCCTGGTCGGCGTGTTCATTCACTGGGAAGCTGCCGACGACGCCAAGATCCAGAAGTACAACTACGACGCCGTGAAGCTGTCGATCCAGCGCGCCGTCAAGGGCGAGCCCACCGCTGCCTACGCCACCGAGCAGCGCAACTCCGCTTCGCACCCCTTCGCGTCGAACGCTTAGATCGGGGACAGTCCTGGGCAGAGCGCGCCTCCGCCCGCACCGCGGGGCCTGCTCCAGCGACTGGCTTCCATCTTCCTCGGACGATGAAACATGAAACGAGGCGGCTCCGGCCGCCTCGTTTTTTTATGGGCTCGACACTCTTGGATCGCCCCTCTACCGCCGCAGCGTCCCGTCGTGGATCGCGGTGGCCACCAAGGCGCCCGTGACGCCGATCTCCTCCAGCGCGGCGACATCCCCCGGTCCGCGCACGCCGCCCGCCGCGTAGAGCCGCGTCGCGGGGCTGGTCCTGCGGATCTCGGACAGGCGGTCGAGATCCGGCCCGGTCCCCGCGCCGACACGGCTCAGGGTCATCACGATGACCTCGGAAGGCCAGTGCGCCGGCTCGTCATGGAGTTCCGCCGGCCCCATCCTCTCGGCCCCCCGGCTGTCGAGGGAGAAGACCGCGCGGTCTCCCAGCGCCTGCACCAAGCCGGCATCGTGCTGGCTCTCGCTACCGATCACCGGGCGGCCCAACCCCTCCGCCAGGAACGCATCGACGCCGGCGGCCCCTGAGAATCCCGCATCGACCCAAAGCTGTACGCCCGGACAGGCGAGAGCGACCTTCGTGAGACTGCCGAGATCGGGAGGCCTGCCATCGATGATCGCATCGAGATCGGCGACATAGAGGATGCGCGCGGCGATCGCCTCCGCGAGACCCCGCGCGACCTCCCCGGGTGACGATCCCTTTGCCAAGGGTGTCACGATCGGGGCATAGGAGTCGCGATCCCCGGCCCTGGCCCGCACCACCTCTCCGTGGCGCAGGTCGATCACCGGAACGATCCGAAACCCGTCCTTCATCGCGTTCCTCCCTGTACGGACTTGCCCGTGACATCTGCCGCATCCACGCACAACCCGGTGATCGGCTGGGATCTCGGAGGGGTCCATGTCAAGGCGGCCCTGGTTCGGGGCGGCCGGGTCGAGGCGGTGGTGCAGGCGCCCTGCCGTCTCTGGCGCGGCCTTCCCGCCCTCGACGAGACGTTTTCGCAGCTGCCGGATTGGGCGCGCGGCGAGGCCGAACACGTCGTCACCATGACGGGAGAACTCACCGACTGCTTCTCCGACCGCACCGATGGCGTGGCGCAGCTCTCCGCCTGGGCGAGCGCGAATCTCGCCGGTTCGGTGCGGATTTATGGTGGCCGGGCCGGGCTCCTCGCGCCCGGTGAGGCGACGGGCGCCGCCATCGACGTGGCCTCGGCGAACTGGCACGCCACGGCGGCCCTGGCTGGCCGCCACGCGGCGAACGCGCTCCTCGTCGATATCGGCTCCACCACGGCCGACCTGATCCCCATCGTGGACGGCCACCCCGCCGCCACCGGTTACAGCGACGCCGAGCGCCTGGAGACGGGCGAGCTGGTCTATTCCGGCGTGGTGCGCACGCCCGTCCTCGCCTTCACCGCCTCCGCGCCGTTCAAGGGCCGACGCACGGGCCTGATGGCCGAGACCTTCGCCACCACGGCCGACGTCTACCGTCTCACCGGCGATCTGCCCGAGGGGGCCGACCAGCAGCACAGCGCCGACATGAAGGGCAAATCGATCCCAGAGACCGAGATCCGCCTCGCCCGTATGATCGGCCGCGACCATGCGGAGGGAGGCTCAGCGGATTGGCGCGCTCTCGCGGCGCATTTCGCCGAATGTCAGCTCCGTCCCCTCCACGATGCGGCGGCGATCCTGCTCTCGCGCCCCGACATCGCGGCGGATGCACCTCTGATCGTCTGCGGGGCGGGGCGATTCCTGGCAGAGCGGCTGGCCCGGCGCCTGGGACGCCCGGCAGTGGCGCTCACCGACCTCATCGCGCCGTCGCTCGCGGAGGAGGGCGCCGACTGGGCCTCCACCTGCGGCCCGGCCGTGGCGGTGGCCTTGCTGGCCGCCGAAACCATCCAACACTGAACCGAACGGGAGACCCGCATGAGCGCCACGCACAAACTCGCCCGTATCCTCGCCACGCGCTCCGGCGCGGGAATCGAGCTCGCCCTCGCCACCGAGAGTGGCCAGACCCTCAAGGTGCTGGCGAGCCAGGACCAGATCGACATGCTGGTGGACGAGTTGGAGGACATCCTCAATTCGCCGGCTGAGCCCGGAGACGACGAGCCGCCGGCGGCGGCGTGAAGCGCCGCTCCCCTCAGTAGGCGTCGCGCTCCTCGCGCTCCTCGTCCCCTAGCAGACCCCGGATCTGGTCGAGGCAGCCCTGGAGGATGTAGGCGGCCGCCAGCATATCGACGACCTCGCCGCGCTTGGCCCGCGAGGCATCCGCCGCGATCAAGGCCCGCGTCACTGCCGCCGTGGACAGGCGCTCGTCGCAGAACAGGACCGGCAGGTCGAGCAGGGGCTTCATGTTGCGCACGAAGGAGCGCGTGGCCTGGACGCGCGGCCCTTCGCTACCGTCCATGTTGAGGGGCAGCCCCATGACGAGGCCGCCGACCTGGTGAGCCTCGCACAGGAGGCGCAGGCGCGCGACGTCGGGGGTGAACTTCACCCGGCGGATGGTCTCGAGCGGCGAGGCGATCTGCCGGCCTACATCCGAGAGGGCGAGCCCGATCGTCTTGGTGCCGAGGTCGATCCCGATGAGGCGTCGGCCGCCTGCAGACGCCGCGACGAACGCCCGGACCTCGTCTTCCGTCACGAGACCTGACCCAGGAAGGTGGAGGGCAGGGGCTCCGCGCCCATGCCGAGGATGCCGCGCACGGCGGGGCCCTGAACCCGTCGCATGAGGTCGGGAAGGTCGCTCCCCCCGAACCGCACCGATTCGAGATCGGCCCCCATCACCCAGATCTCGTATTCCCGGCGCCCGGCCTCGTCGGCGCCGACGGCCACGTCCCAGAACAGGAACTCGCCCGCTTCGGTCTCACCGAAGAAACAGGCGCGCTCGACAACGCTCGGATCGTCCCCCTCGATATCGAAGCGATGGCCCTCCCGCATCTCGATCACGGAGGCGATGCTGTGCGCGATCAGTTCCGAGCGGGTCACGAGGTCCGCGCTCTCGGTGGAACTCGGAATCGCGATGCGGATGGAACCGCAGGCGAGCCCTGCGCCGCATTCGAGGCAGAAGCTGCGGTAGCTTTCCGGCAGCGGGAAACCGAGTTCGGCCTCGGCACGGTCGAGATCGGCCGGATCGGCTTTCGGCCCGGCAGTGAATTCGGTGAACACCGTCTGCCACATGATGTCTGTCCTCGACGCGCTAGACCCTACTCCGGAGGGAATAGCCGCGTGGGACGTAAATGCGCCAGACGTCCACGAAGGATTCCTCGACGTGACGCCGCTGGGTTCGCTCGATCCCGTCCCCGGCTCGACGCAATGCGTTGCCCGGGCCGCGACCAGGAACCCAGCGCGTCCTCTCATGCGCCCCGAGGCGAGATCGCGATGGTCAGCCACAGATTCCATCCCGCCGGGCGGTTCTCCGCTTCGAACTCGCGGTAGAATTTGAGGTTGAGGTACCCTTGGGCGTCGCCCACCGGAAACAGGTAGCCGGCCTGGGGTCCCGCCGCGAAGACCCTGCCCTTGAACGGGCCAAATGTAGCGCCGCGTCCGCGATCGCCGGTCACCTGCTGATAGACGTAGCCGACCAGCCCGAGCTGGTATTGGTCGCCGATGAACTTCGACGCCGAGAAGTCGATATGTGCGTCGATACCGTTCTGATACTGTGTCTTGGTATTCTCGAAATTATACGTCATGCCGGCGACGGCCGAGAGTTCGTAGCCCAAGTCCTTATCGTAATAGGTGTAGCCGAAACCTGCATCCTGGCCCCAATGCCCGATGCCGAAATTGGCCAGGCGTGATGAGTTGTAGGTGCCGGACGGGACGTTCGTGAGGGTATAGACGAGGTAGTTGTGATTTCCGGCGCTCCAGCGCATCGAAGCGGCTGGCGTCAGGTCCATGATTCCAACCCGGGAATCGTTCCTGACATCGGTGATGGCGACGGCCATCCCGCCGAATGCGCCGAACAGGCTGAGGGACAATTGCCCGTCGAGCACCGGCGTTGGGAGGGAATAGGTGATGCCCGCATAGGCGAGGTCCGCCCTCTCGGAGACGTTCTGAACTCTTGCGGTCGAGTGGTAGTAGGTCAGGCTCGTCGACCATCCCGGCATGCCCGGCACCGCCGCCATGCTGGCGAAGGAGCCGGCCAGATACAGGTTCGCTCCCCCTTCATCCGCCCGTGCCGGAGCGGTGAGGAAGGTCGCCGTGATGGAGGCCAGCAACGCAGCCAGCGCGTGCATGGTCCCGATTCTGGTCGCTGACTTTGCCACGGCGCTCACTTTTTGGTTGTCCCGAAGCGAAAGAGTCGCCGGACGCACATCTCGGTCGGTCGGTTGTGGCGTCACGATGTGGGCAGCGAGACCGTGGGCAGAGTGGCCGTGGGCGGTTCGACCTGAAGGACCGTGCGATTGAACCTGAGAAGGTAGAGAAAATAGACGCCGCCCGTGACGAGCAGCCCCACCACGATCAAGTCGGGGACCAAAGCTGCATCGGGCGTGACCAGCACGAACAGCGCGCCCATCAGCCAGACGAGGGCGATGACGGCGACGGGTACCTCGAAAGCGCCCAGGTCGAAGGCGCCGACCCGTCGGTCGAGCTGCTTTCGCACGGCCAAATAGAGAATGACCGTGACGCCGTAGCTGAGGATCGGCAGGATCGTGGACGCCGTGATCAATTGCAGAAGCGCCTCGCCCGGAAGCGCAAGCATGAGAAGTATGCCCCCGACGAGGACCAGGATCGTCGCCGGAATCGGCGTCTGCGTCCGCGGGTGGACCTGGCTCATCAGACCCGACGCGGGAAAGCGGCCGTCCCGCGACATCGCGTAGACCAGCCGTGCCGCGGTCGCCATCACGACCATTCCGCAGGCGAAGAAGGCGAATGTCACCGCGGCCATCATGATCGTCTTCATCATGGGGCCGAACTGATCGTGGAGGATCTCGGCCACCGGCGAGTCGCTCAGGGTGATCCGCCGGACATCCGGAATGGCGACGGTGAGCGCGATCAGGAAAAGCAGCCCCAGTACTCCCGCGGCGACGACGGATCCGACGATGGCGCGAGGAACGCTGCGAAACGGGTCCTTGGCCTCCTCGGCGACATTGGCCGCGGCGTCGAAGCCCACGAGGGTGGAGAGGCCCATCAGCATGGCGAGCATCAGGCCCCCGCCGACCTTGAAATAATCGGGGTCGGCGGCGGCCGTCCCGCGGGAGGTCAAGTTGGCGAAGGAGCCCATCCCGTTCATTGCGATCGCGATCGGCAGAAGGATCACGAGCAGGATGACGATCATCACCTCGATGCCGACGGCGGTCCCGTTGATCAGGCCGACGAGGCGCGTGGACACAATGGTCAGCACGGCCTGGACCAGCAGGATAGCCAAGGTGATCCACCGGGCCGTCTGCTCGTCGGGCGCCATGCCGAGCAAGGGCATGAGCGCCTGACTGGCGAGTGCGTTGTCCACCGCCACCACGCCGATGCCGAGGTAACAGAAGCTCAAGAGACCGAACCACCAGCCGATTGCCGGATTGGCGAGCCGCGACGCCCATTGATAGGACGAGCCCGTCAGGGGAATGCGGGCCGCGAACTGTGCGATGACGAGGGCGACGAAGGTCTGCCCAATGGCCACGATCGCCCAGAGCCAGATCCCGACCGGGCCTGCACTGCGAAGGACGTCGTCGAAGGTACCGAAGATCCCGACGGCTACCGAAATGAAGGCAAAGGAAACGGCGAAGACTTGAAACGAACCCAAAGTTCGCTTCAGTTCCTGGCGGTAGCCCCCAAGCTCTGCGGAGGCTTCCTCCCCCCGCAGCCCATGCGGAAACTGTTTCATGATCACCTGCCGCCCCTCGCAGCGATGATTTGCCCCCACCGCATGCTTTGGCGTTAAGCGAAAAAGCGTCCCTCAACAATTGAGAAATTGGCGCGGTCACAGTGTTGATGAGTGCTTCGCAGCCCACAGCTTTGATAGAAACGACAAACACGGCATTCGATCTCTGAATATTCAGACACACCGAATCTCAGAACGGCAGCTTTTCCCGATTAAATCGCCACCGCACAAAGACCATCCATGACTTACAGGACGGAGTCTGAGCTCTATCTGGCAGCACAGGTCGTCTGGTTCTCACCAGAAGAGTCATATCCGGCCGGATATGGTCTGGCCCGATACGACTCCCGGTTGTTGTCGTGACGCGTCTTGTTTCGACGAGCCGGTTTCCGCGTCGTGGGAATGCGCTCTTGTTGGCAGAGGCTAGGAGGCTGTGCCGACCGTCCCATGAGACGGAGCGTCAAGACAATCCGATGGGCCGCGTATCGCCCGGCCTCGGCGACGGCATCGCCGGGGCGAACATGCAGTTGCTTGCCGGCTCGCTCATCCGACGATTCGTGTCGAGCCGGCACCCTCGTTCGAATCCGTTTGGATTGAATGTGCCGGGCGGCTCAAGCGGGGAAGCCGTTGGCGTGAGGAATATGTGCTGACAGCAGCAGGGCGCGACTTCCTCCCCGTCCTGATGATGGGAGCCTGGGCGCAGCGGAACCGCGGCGTCGATCTCGCTCGCTTCGTCGACGATACGACGGGCCTGGAGATCGAGCCCATTGCCGTCGATGCGCCGGGTCACGAAGCCGATCGATCTCCACGGTAAGTTTGGGCGGCACGCGGACGGCATCCGCAAGGCCATAGGTATAGCGCTCCTGCTACGGCCCCCGCCTATTGGCTCAGGAATGTCGAGCGCCGCTTGGTATTCGCAACACCAATGGGTGTTCGTTTAACGATTTCCAATGATGATCCCTACACGGCTGCCTATGGATTCTTGAGTGGCAGCGTTCGGAGATCATCGTGTCTTTCCAAAATCTTTCCATCCGCACGAAGCTGGTTGCGGCTTTCTTGATCCTGACCCTCCTTACCGTCGGGCTGGGCGTGCTTGGCCTGCTCGGGACACAACGCATGCGCGAGCAGGCGCTCAAGATCGAGACCAACTGGCTGCCGAGCGTACGTATTCTCGGTGAGATCGATACGCTCACAGCGCGGACGAGCGCGCTCGTTCTCCGGCACACGCAGGCCACCGACCCGGCACTGGTCGCCAGTATCGAGAAGGATATGGAGCGTTTCGGCAAGAAGCTCGACGAGAAGAAGGCCGCCTACGAACCGATGATCGCCTCACCGGAGGAGAAGGCCCTTTACGAAACGTTCACCCGTGAAGCCGGAAACTTCGAGGCGGTGCGCCGGTCCATTCTCGATCTCTCGCGCGCCGGTCAGAAGGCACAGGCCTACGACCTGTATGAGCAGAAAGGCATCATTCCGCGCCGCGCGGCCTCGGCGGCTCTCGATAAGCTGGTCGCGATGAATAACGAAGGGGCCAGCGCCGCCGAGACGGACAGCAAGGTCGTGTTCGAGACGACGCGTGCCTGGGGGATCGGTGCCATCGCGCTCAGTCTCGTCATCTCCGCGCTCTCGGCGGCATTGATCGTTCGCGGGGTCACGCGCGGCATCGGATCGGTGGTTCAGCCGATGCAGGCCCTCGCGGCCGGCGACCTTTCGGTGACGATCCCGCATCAGGGCGCCCGGACCGAGATCGGCACCATCGCCGACGCGGTGCAGGTGTTCAAGGACGGGTTGATCAGGATGCGGGCCCTCGAGGAGGAGACGGTCCTGGCGCGGGCCGGGGCGGAGGCACAGCGCAAGGCGGCCATGAAGGCCATGGCCGACCGTTTCGAGGACGCGGTCGGGGGCATCATCTCCATGGTCACGAGTTCGGCCACCGAGCTGCAGGCAACCGCGCAGAGCATGGCCGGCACCGCGACCCAGACCGCCAACCAGACCACGAGCGTCGCGGCGGCGGCGGAAGAGGCCGCCTCCAACGTCAACACCGTCGCGGCGGCGGCCGAGGAACTCGGCTCGTCTGTTCTCGAGATCGGGCGCCAGGTGAGCACCTCCGCCACGATGGCGCAGAGTGCCGTTCAGGAAGCGGCCGAGACCGCGGAACTGGTCCAGCAACTGAACACGGCGGTGTCCCGCATCGGCGACGTCGTGACGATGATCACCTCGATCGCCGGCCAGACCAACCTGCTGGCGCTCAACGCCACCATCGAAGCAGCACGAGCCGGCGAGGCGGGGCGAGGGTTCGCGGTCGTGGCGGCCGAGGTCAAGGAACTGGCCAACCAGACGGCGCGGGCTACGCAGGAGATCGGGGAGCACATCAACCAGATCCAGGGCTCCACCGACCGTGCCGTGTCGGCGATCGGCAGCATCGCCTCGCGCATCCAGGACATCAGCGGCGTCGCGACGACGATTGCGGCCGCGGTCGAGGAACAGGGAGCGGCGACCCAGGAGATCGTGCGCAATGTGGCCCAGGCCGCGATGGGCACGAGCGAGGTGACGAGCAACATCTCGGGCGTGGCGGGAGCGGCCGAAGAGACAGGAGCGGCGGCAAGCCAGGTTCTCGGCGCCGCTTCGGATCTGTCGCGTCAATCCGAACACCTGAACGCCGAGGTCGACAGGTTCCTGGCCACCGTGCGCGCGGCCTGACGCAACCGATCACGAGGGTGGGGCGACGTTCCGGAGCCCCACCCGGAGAGCGGGGTACCCAGGCGGACTTCAAGTCCACCTCTGCATCAGGTGGCCATCCGAACTGCCGGACGAAGAGGAGGCATCGCCTCGACCAGCACCACCTGCGCTGCGGTTTGTAACCGCACTGGCCCCGAACCGCATCGTCGTTCCGCCGACAGGCCACCGCAAGATGAACCGGCAACGGGTGGTAACCCGCTTTGGCAATTGCAACGCGTTCATGCCCTCCGTAGTTAAGGATTTCTTAACGATACGGAGACACCATGCGTCGGCTCGGCCGAATATCCCTATGCCTCGACATGGTGCGACCGGCGCCCACGGGTCCGCGAACCGGACCTGCCGACGGCGAGGGCCGGTTGTCGTTCCGGCACAAACTCATGCTCGCCTTGGCTCTCGAAATTCTGGTCCTTGGCTTCCGACAGTCGGAAATCGTCCGGCAGGACAAAGGCATCGTCGTCGAGACTCCCTCTCATCCCGGCAATGCCATCGTCTGAGTTGGGGCTTCCGCCCGCCCCCGGCGTTGCGGCGCCGCGAAGCCCGGTGCTATAGCCCGGCCTCTGACGCGCGTTCCGGCGCAGGTCCCGAGGTCCGAAGGCAGCATGTCGGTCGACGCAACCACAGTGAGGCGCATCGCGCATCTGGCGCGTATCGCGGTGAGTGACGACGAGGTCGCGCCGCTGCAGGGCGAACTCAACGCCATTCTCGCCTTCGTCGAGCAACTCTCCGAAGTCGATGTGAGCGGCGTGGAGCCGATGACCTCGGTCACCCCGATGGCGATGAAGAAGCGGACCGACGTGGTCACCGATGGTGGTCACGCTCGAGACATCGTCTTCAACGCTCCCGAGACCGAGGACCATTATTTCCTCGTCCCGAAGGTGGTCGAGTAGCTCCGTCGATTTCGTGATTCTTGCCCGCTGAGAGGGACCGCGCGGCGCCGGAAACGGGCGACGGGGTCCGGCGGGCTTTGGAGGACAGGCCCCATGACCCAGATCAACGAACTCACCCTGGCCGAGGCCCGCGACGGGCTGAAGGCCAAGGACTTCTCCGCCACGGATCTCGCCAAGGCGCATCTGGCCGCCATGGAGAAAGCGCGGGGCCTCAACGCCTATCTGCTGGAGACGCCGGACCGCGCCCTGCAGATGGCGGAGGTCTCAGACGCCAAGATCGCCTCCGGCGAGGCACGGCCCCTCGAAGGCCTGCCGCTCGGCGTCAAGGACCTGTTCTGCACCCACGGCGTCGCCACCACGGCCGGCTCCAAGATCCTCGAAGGGTTCCAGCCGCATTACGAATCCGCCGTGACCCACAATCTGTGGCGCGACGGCGCGGTGATGCTGGGCAAGCTCAACCTCGACGAATTCGCCATGGGCTCGTCGAACGAGACGTCCGCCTATGGCGACGTGGTCTCGCCCTGGCGCCGGAGCGGCTCCGAGACCAAGCTGGTTCCGGGCGGCTCGTCCGGCGGTTCGGCGGCGGCGGTGGCGGCCCATCTCTGTCTCGGAGCCACCGCCACCGATACCGGCGGCTCGATCCGTCAGCCCGCCGCCTTCACCGGCACCGTGGGCATCAAGCCAACCTATGGCCGCTGCTCGCGCTGGGGCACCGTCGCCTACGCTTCGTCGCTCGACCAGGCCGGCCCCATCGCCCGCACGGTGCGCGATTGCGCGATCCTGCTCGGCTCCATGTCCGGGCCGGATGCCCGCGACACCACCTGCGCCGACCTGCCCGTTCCCGATTTCGAAGCGGCGGTGGCGCGGGGCGTGAAGGGGCTCACCATCGGCATTCCGAAGGAATACCGGGTGGAGGGCATGTCCGCCGAGATCCAGGCCCTCTGGGACCAGGGCGCCGCGATGCTGAAGGATGCGGGCGCGACGATCCGTGAGATCTCGCTGCCGCATACCCGCTACGCGCTCCCGGCCTATTACATCGTCGCCCCGGCCGAGGCCTCCTCGAATCTCGCCCGTTATGACGGCGTTCGCTACGGCCTGCGCGTGCCCGGCAAGGACATCGCCGGGATGTACGAGAACACCCGTGCGGCGGGCTTCGGCCGCGAGGTGAAGCGGCGCATCATGATCGGCACCTACGTGCTCTCGGCCGGTTATTACGATGCCTATTACGTCCGTGCGCAGAAGATCCGCACCCTGATCAAGCGTGATTTCGAAGAGGCCTACGCCTCCGGGATCGACGCGATCCTGACGCCCGCCACCCCGTCCGCCGCTTTCGGCATCGGCGAGAAGGGCTCTGGCGACCCCGTCGAGATGTACCTCCAGGACGTCTTCACCATCACGGTGAACATGGCGGGCCTGCCCGGCATCTCTGTGCCGGCCGGCCTCGACGCGCAGGGGCTGCCGCTGGGCCTCCAGCTCATCGGCCGTCCCTTCGACGAGGAGACGCTGTTCGCCGCTGCCCAGGTGATCGAGGAAGCCGCAGGCCGGACCAAGCTGCCCGCCGCGTGGTGGGCATGAAAGCGCGACCATGACCGTCCCGGTCTATCCTTTCGACGTCTGGATCTGGGCCGCGTTCGATCCCGTCCTGATCGCCATCGCGCTGGTCATGGGCTGGAAGTCGGATCAGTTCGTGAAGGTCATCCTGGTCTCGCTGATGGCTTTCGCCATCTCGGTGCTGGTGTCCTGGGCCGTTACCGCCATCGGCATCCCCTGGCCGGCGCCGGTGAGCCATGACGGGCCGACCTTCTTCCCCATCCGCTGGATGGCGGGCTTCCTGTGGGGCACCGTGGGCTTCATGGCACACCAGCTCTACCGCCTGCGCGCTTGACCGCGCCGGCCGGTCCTTCCACCTTTCCGGCGCGGTTTCGCGCCGCGCAACACTGAATCCGGGCCATCATGACCGCTGCCGTGAACCCCAAGAAGCTCATCAAGGGCGGCCTGCACGACTGGGAGGTCGTGATCGGCATGGAGATCCATGCTCAGGTCACGAGCCGCTCCAAACTGTTCTCTGGCGCTTCCACCGAGTTCGGTGGTGAGCCGAACGACCACGTCTCCCTGGTGGACGCGGCGATGCCCGGCATGCTGCCCGTCATCAACGAGGAATGCGTGGCCCAGGCCGTGCGCACCGGCCTCGGCCTGAAGGCGCAGATCAACCATCGCTCCGTGTTCGACCGGAAGAACTACTTCTATCCGGACCTGCCGCAGGGCTACCAGATCAGCCAGTTCAAGGACCCCATCGTCGGCGAAGGCGAGGTGCTGGTGGACCTGCCCGAGGGCGAGACCATCACGGTGGGCATCGAGCGCCTGCATCTCGAGCAGGATGCCGGCAAGTCCCTGCACGACCAGAACCCGACCCAGAGCTTCGTCGACCTCAACCGCTCGGGCGTCGCCCTGATGGAGATCGTCTCGCGGCCGGATCTCCGCTCGTCGGAGGAGGCGCGCGCCTACGTGACCAAGCTGCGCACCATCCTGCGTTATCTCGGCACCTGTGACGGCGACATGGAGAAAGGCTCCCTCCGGGCCGACGTGAACGTCTCGGTGCGCAAGCCCGGTGACCCGCTCGGCACCCGCTGCGAGATCAAGAACGTCAACTCGATCCGCTTCATCGGGCAGGCCATCGAGGTCGAGGCCCGTCGCCAGATCGCGATCATCGAGGATGGCGGCACGATCAGCCAGGAAACCCGGCTGTTCGATCCGGGCAAGGGCGAGACCCGCTCCATGCGCTCTAAGGAAGAGGCGCACGATTACCGCTACTTCCCCGACCCAGACCTGCTGCCGCTGGAATTCGACCAGGCCTATGTCGACGCGCTGGCCGAGGGACTGCCGGAACTGCCGGACGCCAAGAAGGCGCGCTTCATCGAATCCTACGGCCTGTCTCCCTACGATGCCGGCGTGCTCATCGCCGAGCGGTCCTCCGCCGATTATTTCGAGGCGGTGGCCAAGGGCCGGGACGGCAAGGCCGCGGCGAACTGGGTGATCAACGAGCTGTTCGGGCGCCTCAACAAGGAAGGCCACAGCATCGAGACGAGCCCGGTCTCGGCGGACCAGCTCGGCGCCATCGTCGATCTCATCGGCGAGGGCGTGATCTCGGGCAAGATCGCCAAGGACCTGTTCGAGATCGTCTGGTCCGAGGGTGGCGACCCGCGTCAGGTCGTCGAAGCGCGCGGCATGAAGCAGGTCACCGATACCGGAGCCATCGAGGCGGCGGTGGACGAGATCATCGCCAAGAACCCCGACAAGGTGCAGCAGGCCAAGGAAAAGCCGACCCTGCTCGGCTGGTTCGTCGGCCAGACCATGAAAGCCACCGGCGGCAAGGCCAACCCGGCGGCCGTGAACGCATTGCTGAAGGCGAAGCTCGGAATCGAATAAGGCTGGGCCGATCCTGGACGCGGACCGGTTCGTCCCTAGGAGGGACACGGCCGCGGCCGCGGCCGCGCCCTACGCCGACCTCCGGCATGTGGGTGCCAGCGCCATTCCGGGGTGTCTCACGAAAGGCGGCCTCGATCTCGTCGTGCGGGTGGATGCGGCGGAGTTTGACCGCGCCGAGGCTGCCCTCACGGCCTCGTTCCGGATGATGAAGCCCGGCTCGATCCGAACGGACGATTTCGCAGCCTTCGCGGACGAGACACGCGCGATTCCGCTGGGCCTCCAACTCACCGTCGAGAATGGCCGCTACTGGCGCAGTCCAACGCGTTCAAGATGGGGTGCGACGGGCTTTCCATGGCGGCGTATCACGCCGGAGAAGGCGGCCTTCATCGACGCGGTGTTGACCACGCGGGCGCGACGAGGGTGATCGTATCGAAGAGAGCGAACGCCTAACGCGCTCGGTCATCGTGAGACCGCGCAGCCGAGCCGCGGTTGACGACTTCAGCGAGCGATCTCCGGCACGCCGCTCAGATCTGCGAACGCCCTTCATGGAAGGAGAGGGACCTGCGCCAGCCGAAAGCGATGCTTTCATGGGTTATCCCGCTCGCGTAGATCGCGCAGCGGGTGGGCCCCGAAACCAGAAGATTCGCCACGAACCATGGCCGATCCTGCAAGGACATAGGCGGCGGAAGCGGTCGAGTTGGGGCATTCTGCGTATTCGAAGTCGTGCCGTGTCGGCCGCTTCTGCACCCCGGAGACCGCCTCCGTCCCGTAATTCGTATTTGTGCTGCTCAACGTCCGGACCGAATTAAACCCGGATGATCGTCACAGCATCCTGCTGGGGTGGAGTCATTCCCGTCTCCTGCGGCTAAGTTGGTCGCGATCGACAAACGATCAGCGCCTCCTCGTTGCTTGAGATGTGCTTTGCTTCGAAGCACATGATCAAGGTGCGACTGGATTTGACCCGCGTCAAGTCCCTATCTCCACTTTCTCGAACCTGTATTCATTCCCATCTGGACGGTTCGGGAAAAGCTATGGACCTTCAGGCGCTTGGCGCCTCGCGGCCGCCGCGAAGGACCGCCTCAGGCGACGTTTCGCAGGGCGCCGCTCCTGGTCGAGGGGGAAAGGCTCGGCGCCTTGCCCGTCGCCGCCTCGTAATCGGCGGCCAGATCCGCAGCGCCGCGCAGACGCCCCGGCTCGTCGCGGTAGCTGCCCGTTCCGGCCACGGGTGCTCCCTGCCATTGCCTCTCGATCGCCAGACGCTCGGGCGTGCCGGCGAAGGCGGCGATGAAAGCATCCGCCGCCATGAGCAGGCGGCAGGCGCTCGGATGGTCGGCGACGGCGGCAGTGTAGTACCAGGGCGCGGGTGCGATGTTGCCGGGCACGATCTCGATGCGGCCGCGCCACGGGCTGTCGGCGCCGGTGCAGGCCCAGTGCATGATCGGCGCGTCCACGGCGAAGGCATCCACCACGCCCTCGGCCAGAGCGTCGTGGATGCGGCCCTGGTCGGTGATCGGCACGAGGCTGCCGAGGGTCGCTACCCGCCTTCCCTTCGCCTGGAGGTTCTCGGCCCAGCGAAGCCCGGCGGCCTCCAGGGTGGCATAGGCGCTCGGATCGTTGATGACGCCCAGCGTCCGCCCTTCGAGGTCGGACAGGCTGCGGATGCGCGTGTCGCCGGTGCGGCGGGCCAGCACGTAATGGAGATGGGTATAGGCCTGCGAATAGGCGATGGCGCCGAATCCCGGGCTCGGCGGCAAGGCCGACCAGACGATGTCGGCGGGCGCCTCGGCGGCGGTCCGGCCCGCATCGAGCAGTTCCGTGCACTGGTCCCAGGGGCATTCGACGAAGACCGGCGCGACGCCGAGGGAGCGAGCGAAGGCCGTGGCATAGGCGATGTCGAGGCCGAGCAGGGCGCCGCCGGCGGACTTGCGGAAGGACAAACCCTTGAAATCGGGTTCCACGGCGATCCGCAGGGTACCGCGTGCCCGGATGTCGTCGAGGAGATCGAAGTTCTTCGGACGGCGAGCGAGACCGTGCCGGGCCATGTCCGGCGCGGGCAGGCCCGAGGCGGTCGCCTGCAGCGTGGCGTCGGCCAGGGCCAGGGCGCGAGACGTCTTGGCCTCCGTCCGGTCGATACTGCTCTGCATGGCGCCGAGAGCCTCGCCGATGGAGGCGTTGCTGGCGCTGATCGCGGACAGTTCGACGCCCACACCGCCGAGCAGGGTCTCGATCCGGTCGGCGGTGGACCGAACGGCGCCGGCGAGTCCGTCCAGGGCATGGTCCGTCGAAACCCGCAGGGCAGAGAGATCGGCGCGGACATCGGAGAAATCGATGATGCCGGCCGCGTTGCGTGCACTCTCCCGGGTCTGGTCGGCCAGGGCGCGGACCTCGGCGGCAACGACGGCGAAACCGGGCCCATGCTCGCCGGCCCTCGCCGCCTCGATCGTCGCGTTCAACGACAGCATCCGGATCGTCGCGCCGATCCCATCGATGGCGGCGACGATCCGGCTCGCCTCGGCAGCCTTGGTGTCGATGCGCGCGCCGATGCGGGCGATCTCGGCGTTGATCGCGCGCATGGCCTGCCCGACCGCATCCACGAGCTCGCCGCGGAGGCGCTCGGCCGTCCCCGCCGCCGTGTCGCGCCCGACGCTGCCGAGCGTCGCCGCCAAGGAACGGTCGACGCCTGTCGATTGGCGACGGATCTCGCGGGTGAAGCTGGCGGCCTGTCCATTGGCGCGGGCGGCGTGGCACATGAGTGTCGCCATGCCGGCCACAGCGTCGGTGACGCCCCCGCCTTCGGGCGCCGCGGTCGGGTCGTTCTCAAAGGCGTCGATGGATTTCAGCACGTGACCCGACCCAGCCGAGAAGATGCCGGAAGAATCGCTCATGGCCCTTAAGCGCTGTTGAAACCTCTTCGCGATCCGTGCTCAACTTCGCGCCAATACTGAAGAAGTTTTCACCTCTTCATCGCCGGGGCATGCTGCCCCGAGGCATTCGGCGAAGCGCGACGTCTTCCCGGCCAGGGCTTCAGCGGGCCGCCGCCCCCGGAACACGCTCCTGCCCGGAGGAGGCGGAGGGTCCCGTGAAGCGGTCGCGCAGGGTCTTCCAGAACGCGCCGCCATGGGCACCGGGCTCGCCCACGGAGACGGTGGCGTTCATGCCGGCCACCAGGGTGACGCCGTCGGGAACCCTCTCGATGCGGATGCGCACGGGGACGCGCTGGGCGAGGCGCACCCAGGTATAGACCGGGTCGACATTGGGCAGGCCCTGCGTGCTCGGCGAGGCATTGGCGTTGCTGATGCCAAGCGTGATGCTTTCCACCCGGCCATCGATGAGAGCCGAGTAGCCGAGGAGTTCGGCCCTCGCCACGTCACCCACACGGATATGGGCCAGCTTCGTCTCCTCGAAATAGCCGTCGATCCAGAACGAATCGGTGTCGATCACCGCAACGTTCACGGTGCCGGCGGTGGCATAGTCGCCCGCGCGCAGGAGGAGGTTGGTAACGCGCCCGTTCACCGGAGAGCGCACTTCCGTGCGTCCTCGGTTGACCCGGGCCTGATGCAGCTGCGCCTTCGCGGAAGCCAGCGCCGCCTCCGCGATCTTGGCGGTGCCCGCATATTGCTGCTTCTCCTCCACCGAGGTGGAGAGGGTGGTCAGGGCCTCGCGCCGGGCCGCCTGGGTCCGCTTCACCTGAAGATCGGCCTCGCGGTTCTCCAGCTCGGCCTGGGCGGTGGCGATGGAAATGTCGAAATCCACCGGGTCGATCACGTAGAGCACGTCGCCCTTGGCGACGTTCTGGTTGTCGGTGACGCGCAGCTCGACGATCTGGCCGGAGACCTGGGGCGCTACGCTGGCCACCTGCACGCGGACGCGCCCGTCGCGGGTCCAGGGCGCGGTGACGTAGAATTGCCAGACCAGGGCGGCGGCCAGGCAGGCGCAGGCCAGGATCACAACGGTCGCCAGGAGCCGCACCACGCGCCAACGCCGGCGCCGGGCGAGGGACGGCGCGCGCTCGCGGGACGGGCGAGCATCGGAGAGGTCGTCGTCGGCCATTGTCAGGCAAGATCCATGTCGGCGGCACACATTGCTCAGAAGAGAACGATGAGAAGCGCGAGGATGCAGACGAAGATCCCCGCCTCGGCCAGCGGCGGGTTGGCGACGTAGCGGCTGAAGCGGATGCGGCTGAAGCCGAACCGCAGGAGCACCATGATGGCCAGGGCCGCCACCACATAGGCGACGAAGGGCGAGATCAGGACGCCGCCGAGATCGATGTCATGCCGCACGGGGCGCCTCCATCAGGCCGGTCGCAGGATGCCGAGGCGGCGCAGGAGGCGGTGCTGGCTCTCCATGATGCCGCCCGCCGTCACCAGGTCGCTGACGAGGCGGGCGATGTCGAGCCGCGTCGGGGCGCCCACGGATCGGCTGTGCCGGAGGAACGCACGAACGGACCGGGAGAGCGCGGCCGTGTCCGCCGCCTCCAGTCCCTCCCGCGCCTGCCTCGCGGCATCGTTCAGAGAAGGCTCGTCGGGGAGGCGGCACAGCTGGGCATGGGCGCGGGAGGCGGCCGATTCGAGGCGGGCCAGGTCGAAGGCGCGGTCCAGGCTCGCCGCGCGGACGGCGCCGCTGCCCGAACTCCATTGCGAGAATTGCAGCAGCCGATCGCTGTTGAGGCTGGTGCGGGTGGTGGCGTCGCCGCCATCGCCAGCCAGCGCGTCCAGCACCGAATCCCGAGCCGAATCGAGGGCGAAGGCGCGGCGCTGGGCGGGCGAGATCGGCAGTACGATCCGCACCGCGACGAAGAGGATACAAGCCGCCATGGTCACCAGGAACGCGTTCGCCAGGAAGGTCTGCGCGTCGTAGGTCTGCGGGTTGGAGGGCGACAGGAGGACCATGAAGAACACGAGCAGGATGAAGCCGATTCCGAATGTCGGCGGGTTCAGGCTGAGAAAACACGCCACGAAGATCACCGGCGCGATGGCGATGGCGAGCAGTGGGAAGCCCTGCTCGCCCCCCAGCACGCCGAAGAGCACGATTCCGGCGCAGAGCGCCGCGATAGGCATGCCGATGAGGACGCCGCGGGCGAAAGCCTTCGAATCCGGCGCGATGGCCGAGAGCGAACAGGTCGCCGCCACCTGTACCAAGGCGAAGGAGGTGGCGGGCCAGCCGGCGGCGATGAGGAGGAGGGCGGTGGCGCCAAAGGCGATCCCCACCCGTGCCGCCCCACGAAGGGCCACTGGCAGGTCGCGATGCGTCGGCAGGGCGACGTCGCGCTTCGGTCGGCAGCCGGTGGAGAGGGCGTTCAATCCATCCTCGGCAAAGGAGGAGGCGCGCGCGAAATCGAGGCCGCGCTGCAGCACCAGAATCTCCAGGGGCTCGCTCGTCCCACTCTGGATTGCCTCATCCACCAGGGCACCGAGACGATGCGAGGCCGTGTCGGCATCGGGCTTCCCGTCGTCGGTCAGACCCAAACAGATCCGGCGGGCCTCGGCGACAGCCTCACTCTGGCGGTCCAGCAAGGCGGCGGCGGCCGTGAAGGCACGGCTCGCCGCCGCCATGGCGTAGAGCGCGGCGATGGCGCTGCGCGCCCCGGCGGCCCGGCGGGCGCCGTCGTCGAGTTCGCCGCCGATGGCGCTGGCATCGGCGCGCATCACCGCGATCTGCCGGATCAGGGCCGCCGCCCGCTCCGAGCCGGGATCCGCCCGGGACAGAGTCTCGCGGGCGAAAGCCCTGGTGGCCGACAGGGCCTCCGAGAGCGGCTTGCGCAGGGTGCGCCACGTGCTGGGCGAGGCCAGCGCGTCGTTGATGAAGGTGATGGCGACGATGCCGATGGTGATCGCCGCGACGCGGTCGATGGCGGCCTCGAAGACCGCCTGCGGCGTGTCGATATGGGCGACGGCGACGATGGCGACGGTGAAGCCCGCGAGCATGGCGCCATAGGCCCGCGTGTCCTGCAGGAAGTGGGCGACGAAGACGCAGAGGCCGAGCCAGGTCGCCACGGAGACCAGGAGGAGAACCCTGTCCTGTCCGAACGCACCGATCAGCAGGATCGATATCGCGCCCCCCGCCAGGGTGCCGAGAAAGCGGTACAGCGCCTTGGACAGGGCCTGGCCGCGTTTGGGCTGGGCCAGGATCGCCACACAGACGGCGGCCGACGAGGCGCCGGAGAGCTGAAGCCAGAACCCGGCGTAGAGGGCCAGCACCATGGCGAGCCAGATCCGCAAGGCGAAAGCCCAGGCGGAGGGCGCGGGAAAGATGCGCTCGACGAACGAGAGCACGCGGTCGGCCGGGGAGGGGCGTGTTTCGGCGGACAGCCCGCTCATCGGCAGGCTCCGCTCACAGGGAAAGCCCCGTTCACAGGGAAGGCTCCGTTCACAGTGAAGGCTCGCCCGCCGCCGCATCCGCGGCCTTGCCGGCGACCCGCATCTGCCAGAGGCAGAGGAGGGGCGTCACCACCAGCTCCATGATCAGCGCCCCCAGCATGACCGCCGAAGGCAGGCCGGTGAGATAGAGACCGAGCAGCCTCGCCAGACCGCCGAGCGCGACGACGAGGGTCAGGAAGCGGAACAGGCGCGATTTCGCCTCGATGGCCGGGACGCAGCTCCAGAACAGGATACCGATGCCCATCAGAAGACCCGACAGGTAGCGGAAATGACTGTCGGCGGAGATCTGGGCCAGGCTGTTGCCGCCGACTCCTCCAAGCCCGAACAGGATTCCGAAGAGGCCGGACGCCACCGGTATGATCGCGGCCACCGCCACGACTCGTTGCAGCGCCTCGCGCTCCCGCATGCGTCCGTTCCCCGTTCAGGCCCGGCTGATCCCGCGCCCGCGAGCCGGCTCCCAGCCGAACTAGATCAGGCCTTGATCTCCTTCAAGCGCTTGACGCATTTACTATAAGAGGATTGTTTTCCCCTGTAAGTCACTGAGTCATTGTGATATAAGGGTTTTTCAGAACGAAGCGGTATACAAAACCGGTATACAGACCATGCCAGCGGCTCGAAAATTAAAGCGCTTCTCGGGCCGCAAGGACTCGGGGATGCAACAATTCCTAGCCCGCGTTCCGGCCGACATGATCGAGCGCATGAAGGGGCGCAGGGTCTCGCTTGTCTTGCCCGCATCAGGCCCGGAAGGCGAAGTGACGGTTGAAACCAAACTCGGTCGGTTCGTGAAGTTCTCGCTGGCGACACGTGATCCTGAGACCGCTGTCGTCCGCCGTGCCGCTGTGAAAGCCGATCTCTCGCGCCTGTTCGACGGTGTGCGACGGGGACCGGCTCCCCTCTCTCCAAGGCAGGTCGTGGCACTGAGCGGCGAGGTTTACCGCCAACTGGTGGATCAGCATTCCGAGAACCCTGGCACACCGGATCAGTGGGAGCGGTTCAAAGCTCTGACTCGTGCTGCCTTGGAAGGGAAAATTCCAGGGGCTCCACCGATCTCCCACCAGGGCAGGGCGGATGACGCGATCATAGCCGAGCTTCTGTTCGGCAACGATGCGACGGCGGTGATCGATGCGCTTGCGCCAGACTATGGAGACCGGGCGCTTGAGCAAAGGGTCGGGCGGCTGACGCTATGGGTCTTGGACCGGCATGGGATCGAAGTCGACGACGAGCGACGGCTTACCCTCATGCGCGAGATTGCAAAGGCGGCACTACAGGCGGCATGGACGATCAAACGGGCATCGCGTGGCGACTTCCGGCCTGATCCGGACGCGAACCGGTTTCCTGAATTCAAGGCGGTTCCGGGGGTCTCTTCGGATAGGGCATGGACCACGTTCGAAGCCTGCAATACGGCATGGGCGGCAAGCGAACTGCCCAAGCTCGGATCGAAACGGAACCGCCAGACCGCCACATCGAACCTCGCTGCGCATGTCGGCCATAACGACATGAGCCGAGTAACCGGCGACGACATCATGGCATGGCGAGCATCGATGATGGAGAGCGGGTTAGCGCCGGGGACGTGCAAGACGAAGCTCAGTGATGCCCGCGCTGCGTTCGGATATGCTTTCGCTTACAAGATGATTCCGACCAATCCATTCACGGGCCTGCGCATCGGGATCAAGGCCAACCGCATGGCACCACGTGAGCGTCGGAAGGGGTATACTAGCGAAGAGGTTGCGGCCATCCTTTCCCTGTCTGGGGATGAGTCGAGGCCTTTCCTGAAATGGCTGCCCATGCTGGCGGCGACGACAGGCGCGCGGATCACTGAGCTTTCCCAACTCTGGAAAGAGCGTGTCCGGTGCATCGACGGCGTGTGGACTCTGGAAATCCGACCAGCTGAGGACGGTGGTTCGGTCAAGACAGAGGCCAGCGCGAGGGACGTGCCGATTCATCCCTTGGTGATGGAGGCGGGATTTCTGGCGTTTGTGAAGAAAAGCAAGCCCGGACCCTTGTTTTACCGGCTGACGAAGGATCGGAGCCCGGAGCTCGTTCACCCTTCCAAGAATGTAGCCGACCGCCTTGGCCGCTGGATACGTGATGCGGGCTTCACCGACGAGTCAAAGGCTCCGAATCATGCGTTCCGGCATTTCTGGAAAACACGGGCGTTCCAGTGCGGGGTCTCGTCTGATGTCGCTGATTGGCTGCAAGGGCACAGGACACCGGGAGAGGCGAGCAGGTATCGCCACATTGAGGCCGACCGGGAGGCATTAGCAAGAGCCGTTGCAAGCGTGACCATCCCTTCCAATGATAGGGAACCGGACGGCGCTATGCCGGTCCCGATGCAGGCTTCATCGCCTCAGTGATCCCAAGGCGGATAAGCTCCCGGATTGCGTAGCTGCGCGACGGGTAGTCCTCCCCCGGCCAGTTAGCCCGTGCGATCTCTACAGCTTCTAGTGGTGAAAAACCTGACGTTTGGTACCCGGTGCCGGGGCTGCTTTCGACCCTTTGCAGACCCTCGGAAGGTCTGCTTGCAGGCTTTTGGTGAGGCAGTGTTTCAAGCGTGGATCGGGGTATATTATTGCCAGTCTGCGTTGAGCCGAAAATTTAGCTGAGCAGTCATTCGCCTTTTTTCGCAGTTTTACGTCGCCCGTAATTATTACTAACGTATGATGGTACGCGCGGCCAGTTACTGCTTTATGTTGAAAATATCGTCAGCCGTTCCGATACAGGTGCTGATGCCTGGGAGAGCCGCGCGCTTCCGCCTGCAATGCAAGGCGAAGCCACATGGCCTCGAAGTCTTCTCATTTCTTACAGCCGATGGTCATCAAGCTGGAGAGCATCTCCACCCTCACGGAGGAGGAGCGCCAAGCCGTCGAGACCTTGCCCGTTAGGGCTCAAGCTTTCAGAGCGGATCACGACATTGTCCGCGATGGCGAGACGGCCACGCAGTGCTGCCTCATTCTCGAAGGCTGGGCCTGCCGCTACAAGATCATGGGCGAGGGCAAGCGCCAGATCTTCTCGTTCCACATCGGCGGTGACATCCCAGATCTTCAAAGTCTGCACATCCCACGGATGGATCACAGCCTCGCCACGATGACGGATGCTACCGTGGCCTTCATCCCCCATGAGGCGATGCGGGATCTCACCTACCGTTTCCCACGCCTCGCCGCAGTGCTTTGGCGCGACACGCTGGTGGATGCAGGGATCTTCCGTCAATGGATGGCGTGTATGGGCCAGCGCTCGGCCTACGAGCATCTCGCCCACCTCTTCTGCGAGTTGTACCTTAAGCAGGAGGCCGTGGGCTTAGCGGGTGAGCATCGCTGTTCTTTGCCGATGACGCAGGCTGACCTTGGGGACGCAACCGGCGTGTCGAGCGTGCACATCAACCGCACGCTGCAAGAGATGCGGGGCAACGGGCTCATTACCCTCCGTAGCAACACGCTGGTCATTCTGGCTTGGGATAAGCTTGTCCGCGCTGCCGAGTTTGACGAGACCTACCTACACCTGCGGAAGCAATCAGCCGGATGATTCCGCACGTCCCGCCGGTACGTAGATCATCAGCCTGCCAAGGCCGTCATCCATTCCATCGGTGAGGAGCCGGTAGCAAACGTCCGCTTCAGAGCGAAAGGCCAGTGTCCGCTCCCCACCCATCCCGGACGTTGGGGATGGGTACCATCCGTCAGATTTTGAACCACTAGAACCGATTCCGTGAGGGTCACGGAAGTGTCGATGGTCGGGTCAGTTGTGCTAATGTCGTGAGCTAAAGGCATTTATAGCGTTCTAGCGTGCGTGAGGATGGCATATCGCCGGGATGGGCGTTTAGATCGATTTAGAGAGGTCACCAGTGGCCGTTATAACACTCAAGGCTTTCGGCTTGGCCTGAGGCATTCTAGGGGCCTCCTAGAGCCTCCTGAGCGATTTAGACAAAATGCGTCGAGAACGCACTTCTCTCTGGAACTGAGCCGTAAGCTGTGAGCTTATGGATTGTCGGGTTTCCGATACGGGGTTTCTCCCCGGTCTCGCCAAACAGGAACGCGCATTAGTCGCCCCTGTGTAACGGAACCGGACAAGGTGAAACGAACGGGCTCTTTACAGCACGGATCGGAACTGACGTTCCTTGTCGTCCACCCGCAAAACGGGCTTCGGAAACAAGGCATCTCCTATGAGTTGTCAGTCGTTACAGACGGGGGGATACGCCGAATGAAACGACATTCACGGCGACGCTAGAGATGTATCGAGATCACAAAAATTCGCGGACCCTTCGCGAATATCCGAGATCGGCGCAGACAGTTCCGACACAGGATAAGACGGATCACAGTCCGTTTGTCCGAAATACCAATTGGCTACGGAGCGGGACGCCGTTTCAGTGGCCCCACATTCATGTCTGGACCATGGAACCTGCGCGTTCCAAGTTTACTTCGGCTCCCAGTATACCCATCCCGCCAACACTAGGCTTTGAAAGGCTTCGAGCGATGACCCATGCCTCAACCCCTGATGCCGGTGTGCCGGAACAGACGCATCCTGTAGCTGATGCAGAAGCTTCTGCCGATACGGTCATGATAGAGACCGTCACCATGGAAGAAATCGAGATAGAAGATTTCATGGATGAGATCTTCGGGTCTTTCTTCGGGCTGTAGGCTAGCAATCGTCAGCCTTCCAGCACCGAGACGATGAGGTGATTTCGCCGGTCTTCTCAAATCGTTCGATCCGTTTCTGCTAGCATCTTAATGACGCAAAGCATGGCCGGTGTATTGACGTCGAGTTCTCCGACCTGCTCCATGAGTTCGGTGCGGCGTGCATAGCCTTCATCGATGGCGTTAAGCATGGTCTCGGTCTCAGTCATTCTTCCGGTCTTTCTCTGATTGCTTGCGATTGTAGGCGATGAACTGGCGAATATAGGTCTCGGCGTCTTCCTGGGCCTTTGGGTCGTCTTCTAGGCCCACCAGGGCGTCAGTGATGATTGTGGTGGTGATCGGAGGCAGTGAGACCTGGGACGACACATGCTCGGGGAGGTCGTCTTCATCCTCGACAGCAGGTTCAACCGTGCGCTTGGATCTGCTCACATGAATGCCGCTTCGGACGTACACGCCAGAGCGGGGCTTACGGGCTCCACCTGTAGGCTTGCGCTTGCGTTCTGTCGGGATCTCAGGAGTAAAGGCGAGGTCTAGCTGGTCGGCTTGAATAGTGTTCATGATATGCAGTCTTCCAAGGGCTGAGGCGGTTACGTTCCTTTCATCGATAGTACCGATGCACGGCATATTACCAAAAGGTATCGATCGTTCGTTCATATCCTGGAAGGTTAGCTCTGTTTCCAGAGAAAGAGCCCCCCAGGGTTAGAGTGATAGACTGCCATCTGCTAATCGAGGTCACGCTCGTTTCGAGGTCGAACTCGTTTTACAGCCTGGGGTGATCCGACGACGACGATGATGATTATGGAAAGATGCTATCGAAGCCGTCCTCATCCTTCCTGGTGGGCCTTACAATCTAGCCACACACCGAAAGTTCGTTGTCGATACCGATAAAGAATGGGTCACACGATACCCACTCGGCCCTTGCCCTATCCGCATCCGCACGAAGCTGCGCGATAACTGACTGGATACGATCCTCGGACATGAGGATAAGGGGCTCGGCTACGGCCTGGACGGCCTCCACCGAAATCGAATTACGCGCCAAATCCGTCTGTGAGACGGTTTCGTCGCTTCCCTTACACGTACTACGTACTGTTACCGACGAATCTGTCTCACGAGCTTGTTTGGCCTTCATCTCGGCCTGCTCACGATAGTATGTCGCCCTGCTCACGCCAGCGGCATCCCAGGGCTTGAGACGGGACTTCGATAGCTCACGAGGGGTCGCGCCATTGGCGACACGATTAGCCTTGTGCTTCGCCGCATCGGCCTGCTTGTTCTCGGCATCCCGGAGGGCCTTCGGGCGGTCATGTGCAACGAGTGAGTAGAGGGTGAACCCTAGAACCTCATCCTGCGTGACGGTGAGCCGCTTGGCGATTTGATCCATCGTGCGGAATGAGCCGGTCTTTTCGTCCCGGATCTCCTCGTAACGCTCCTCAACCCATTCGAGGCCCTTGGCTTCCACCAGCTCGGGAAGCCACTTCTGAGACCACGCTTGAAGCTTGGCGTTCGCATCCTTTTTCGCGGTCTTTGCCCCTCTGATGATGCGTGGCGCTGCATCGTCAAAGATGGCTTCCGCAATGGCGAGGTTCCACGGACCTAGGCCCCGGCGACCGGCGATAAGCTTCTGGAAATCCGTGATGATAAGGGTGTTGAGACCGACACTGCCTTTTGCCTTGCCGCTGCCTTTGAGGCGGCCGGGCTTTGCAGGCTCCCAAATCTTGAAGCCAGTTTCGCCAAGACGCTCTCGACCGGATGGGCTCAGAGCAAAGGCGAGGGAGATAGAAACCGTATCCCCTTGATTTTTCGCATTAATTCGTGTAAATAGAGAACTCACTAAGACACCTATCAGACCCCTTCGCTGCAAGCCCCGCAAGAGCATTCCGCAGCGGAGGGGTTCCCCCCTTCAAATTGTTATCCCATCCCAAAATCCCGCTTGCGTTTGCCCGCATGGCGATGTAATTGACTGATGAGCGACTTCGCCTCGACCATTCTGGCGCTTGACTGTTGCTTATACACAACAAACCTATGGTTGTCTACATGCACTATCGTGCGTAGCATGCATTTTAATGCATGCCTGCTCTGCGCGAGCGGATCAGTGGCATCATTCATGCACTGGGCGCATAGATACCCCACTATTATGGTTCATTGATGCACTCGGCGCATGAATACCGCGTCAATCGCATAGCTATTATGCACTGTACGCATGACTATGCTGCGTTTCGTGTCTTGACTCAATGGTCATTCCAGGATCGGCGCAGGCTGTCCTACCATGGAAGGGACTGAGGAGAACGGGCTTCCGAGTGAATCAGGGGCGACCGGCATAACCTGACCGAACACCTGACCAGGGCCGATAGCTAGGAACTCGTCAGCGTTTTTCCCCTCCTGGTACTCCTCTGCGAGGCCATTCACGCCAGCCGTACCGCTGAAGCTGGTCGTTAGCGCTCCACCCTTCGTGTACGAATGCACCACGAGGTCGAGCAGATAGCTCCCATTGATACCGTCGCGGCATTCTGTGACGACGAAACGTTGACCGTCTCGAACCCACGGATCTCCCTCGGCTAGCCGCCCTGTGATCTTGCCTGTAGCGCGATCTAGCTGCGCCTGGGTGCTCTCAGCGGCCCTTTTCGCCTCATCCTCAGAGTTGTAAATGGTTCCGATCTTGTGCTTAGCATCGGTGCTCAAGTCTTTAAGCTTCGATTGAGCGTCTACCCACATTTTCTTAAGGGTTGTCTTGTCAGTATATGACGCTGAAGTCTGAGCATATTCGGAAGCTGCATCAACCATTACGTTAAGTTCTGCGAAGCTATACGGTCTCAGAACATATGTCGGAACGCTGATATCCGATACAGAGACGCCGCCTGATCTGGGGGTTAGTGAGACTTTCCCGTCATTAATCTTGGCTACCGCGTCGTAATGCTGTTCTAGTTTACCAATAAGCGCACCGAATGACATGCTTTGATTGAGAAACGGGATCTTCTCATCAGCGATAAAATTATGCACATCAGCTTTAAATCCGATCTTAGAGCCTGCCTCTGCTAGGATTTGCTCCACGGTCTTATCATCATAGCTTGCAATGACTGTTGACTTTAGGTCATTGAGAGATGAAGCGGCAGTGCATTTGACGGCAATAGCCTTTGGAGTGAAGCTAAATTTAATGCTGTTTACTTCAAAGTTGCCCATAAAGGTCGTTCCAATACCTTCATAGCCGAGATATACTTGAAGTCTGTCGCCTTTGCGGGGCGTAGCGATGAGCCAATCCCTATCGTCCAGGATGATATCGCACGAGTCTTGATCGCCACGGCCTGCGGCAAGCTGGACGACGATGGACACAGCGCGATCTTGGAAGCGGGCTGTAATGTTTTCACCGCCTTTATAGATTTCAAATGTTGGAATGAATCCCTTAGACATGGTTTCTTCTTTTACTGGTAGGAAAAGGACAGCCGAGTCCATTCCCTCAAGATGAAGGTTGAGGCCGGCTGTTGATATATTGATTTAGGCAAAGGAAAAGGGGTTTACGCTGCCAGTTTGACGCCGCATTTCTCCAGAAGACTTGCGGTTGACTGCATTCGCAATTTCTTCCGAATTAAGCCCTGTTCCGTTGATGTGGTTATTGATCGTCGTCGTGCTGCTAGATCCACCGGCACCGCCAGAACGCCCACCGCCTCCGGTCACACGCTCGATTGCCGCCGCTGGGACTGCATCAGTGATAGACGGCTTCCCAGGAGCAACGCCTTCAAGGGTGGATGTGGGAGCCGCATCGGTGGATGGCTTCCAGCTTGAACCCCGGATCTCCTTAGCCTTTTCGGCAATGCCGCCAAGGTTTCCAGAGACAGGCGACGGGATGGCGCTCCAATCGGTTGAACGCTTCATGGCAGCGGCCGGGGCCTTTGATGCAGCTACCGCATTGTTGGTAGCCTCAAGAGCCCTTCGAGCGATCACCCCGGATGCGTTTTCCCAGTTACGAGCTACCCGGCCCCCGAAGTTGCCGCTGATCTGCTCATATTGAAGCTGGCCGTTCCGCATCCGTTGATTGCCGGTAGCGATACCAGCGTGTCCGCCAGTCTGGCCGACACCCCGGCCACGGTGCTCAACGAGCACGTCGCCAGCCTTCACGCCGTCCGTAACTTCCTTGCCCCAACCCAAAAACGAGTTGGCGATAGAGGAGTTTACGCCCTTTATGTTCGCGCTCTTGAGAGAGCCGTTCACGAAGTCAGCGCACCATTGACCAGGGGTCATCCGGGAGCCGAGAGCCGTAGCGGCTTGCGAGCTTCCGAGACCGACCAGCTTGGAAGCGTTGTCCGCCACGTTGGAAGCGGCTTCCGTTCCGACCGATCCGCCGATGACCTGGGACGCAGGCTTGCCACCAGCCCCATATTCCCGCGCAAAGCCTTCCGCGAGAGCACCACGAGAAGCCCGCTCATCACGCGCTGGCCGCTCGAAATGCTGGACAAAAGCACCGCCTGCATCTCGTGCTGAGATCCCCGGCGTTTTGAGGATGCGGAGAGCCCGTTGAGCCCCTGCATCGCCGTTCTGCATCTCCCACCATGTGCCCTTTAGCTGGTCTTGGAGACCTGCCGTGCTCATGTTGATGCCGGTTGCTTGCTGGATTGCAGCGCGCCTATCCGGGTGATGTTGGAACAGACCATGAGCCCGTCCACCATCGCCGCGAGACTGAGGATTGAAGCCTGATTCCTGCTTCATGGAAGCGAGGATACCGGCCGTCGCCTCGTGCGAGAGACCCTTTGAACGGAAGAAATCGTATGACGCCTTCGCGTTCTCTGCGCCCTGGCCGCGCATCATGGGAGGCGTGACACCACCACCCAAGCCACCATCGCCACCACCGCCGATGATGCCTCGACGTGAAAGACCGGAGCCACCAGCTAGAGGTGATCCCGGAGCCGATCCTTCCAAGGGAGCGAGACCACCTGTCACGGTGCCCGATCCCGTAGAGCCGGACATGACGGACGATGCAGAACGAATGTCGGCCGACGATCCTGCGAGAGACGCCTTGACGCCATCTGAGGCCGTGGTGATCGATGCCCGATGCACCAGACCGCCCATGATGCCCTGTCGGTCGAGACCGGCACGGATCGCGCTGGTGTTCTCCTCGACGGCATGGGTTAAGTTCACAAGCTGTAGGCGTGGATCTGCGGTAGGCTTTGCGATGGACGCTGTATCCACCGTACCGCTCAGGACGGCTTCAGGAGCCGAGAACGACGCCTTATGAATCAGGCTACGAAGTTCACCATCAGAACCGAAATTCTGCTGTTGAATCAATGGGTTGGCTTGTACCGCGGAAGCCTTCTCCTCAATGGCAGGACGTGGATCTAGAGTGGGCGTCGAGGCTGGGTTCGTCCCCTTGGGAGGAGGAATGAACTCGTTCGCGTTTGCAGAACCCACCAGGGACGATGAGAGCCAATCCCACGCCTTCCCCAGGTAGCCACGTTCGGTAGGAGCAACCGGAGCGACCGGAGCCGCTGGGATACCCTTTGGAAGACCCTCAAGCGTCTTCTTTCCGAGCCCGTTCTTCTCCTCAAGCTTGCCATCGTTATCAAGCCAACGCTGGACCGGAGCCGGGATGAACTCCGATACGATTCCCTTCATCGCCGCTTGGATCGATTCCTTGCTGAAGGCGGCTTTGAGACCGTCCACGGCAGCCTGAAGGATCGATTTCCCGGCATCGAGGAGCCACGTCGAGATGACGCCACGGTTAGCGCCGATCTCGGCAGCAAGGCCAAGGGCGAACATGCGCGACAGTGCGAGGCCGAACCCCCGCATCAGACCCGCACCAGCCCCAGAAGTGACACCACCAGTCAGACCAGCGAGACCGGCGATTGCCTTCCCGGCAACAGCGAGACCCATCACCACAGAGGCAAGGCCCCCCAGGATCGTTAGGACCGGAGCAAACGCAACTGCGGCGAGTGTAAGTCCTAGAAGCTTCCCGGTTAGATTGCCGATTGATTCAGCCGATGTGTCCCCGCCGGTAAAGATCCCTGCGAACGACTTGATCGCGCTCCCAACGGACATGACACCTTCCGTCAGACCTTTGGCGAATGCCTTGATCTGGGGACCGATGTTTCCGACTTCCCCACCGAACACATTCCGAAGAAGTTCCGTCCAGGTCGAGACGCCAAGGGCTTCCTTGACACCATCGAAGAAATCGACCACGTAGCTCTTAACTCTATCGTAATCAAAGGTAGAGTTTAGTTCGAGGAAGTACCTGTTAATACTGGTAAGGATATCCTCGAACCCAGAGCCGAACGCATCCCAGAACCTTCCAAAGATTGTCTTTGTCGAGTTCCACTGTCCCTGTAGGCTGTCTGCGCGGATCTTGGCGGCTTCCTCTAGGAAGTTGGCATTCTTCGGATCAGAGATTTCCGAATAGGTCTTCTTTACTCCACCGGCACCTTGGCTAAACTGCAAACCTTCGTCGCTCCACTGCCTTCCGAGGGCGGCTTCAGCAACCTGGGTGCGCTTGCCGGACTCCATCTTTGCTAGGTTCTCGTGGAACTTCATCATCGTTCCATAGGAGTCCTTAGCGTAATCAGAGGCCATCTTTCGGGCATCGCCGAACCCTAGCTCTTTTGCGGCGAAGTCGAGTTCATCTCTGTTCTTCTTTCCGAGGAACTTTGAGTTACCCATGGAAAGCTGTTTACCCAGGGTCGCAACGTAAGTACCTGCCTTTCCGGGCTGAATACCTACCGATTGACCACCAGAGACTAGGGCGGTTAGCTGCTCTGCGGTCATGTTGCCCGTAGACAGGGCACCGAACGCACGCTTGACGCCCTCGACAATCTCATTAGATTGCGTGGGATCTTCTCTAGCGGCTACAGCAACCGCGTTAAGAGCGCTCTTGATCCTGGTAGGGTTTGAAGAAGCTCCAGCGTTACGATCAATGAGACCCGCTAGCTTCGTGGTATTCTTCAGGTCCAGCTCTAGAGCAGAGACCGCTTCCATGATCGTCTTAACGTTCTCGGCAGGGGCCTTCATGCCAGTTTTTAGGACTTCGCTGTAAGCGTCTAGTCCTCCGGCAATCCCTAGACCATTCTTAATCGAGAGATTATCGAGGAACCCCTTACGAGCGGCTTTGATTTGCTCGTTAGTCTGTCCTGAGAAAATCTTTAGGTTCGTCTCCGCTGTGTCCACGTCGAGGCGTGTATCGATGCCCTTCCGAGTGGCAGCGGCAACAGCACCAGTCCCCACGGCAGCAACGGTAGCGGCTCCACGAACCGCACGGCCAGTTCCCTCTCTGATGGACTCGCCACCCGAGCGCACATTCGAGATGTAGCGATTGCGGGCATTCTCCCGGCTGGTGCGAGCACGATCCACGCGACGGGCTTCAGTTTCCTCTAGGCGAGCGGTTGCACGGATAGAGGCGGCACGCTCGCGCATACGGGTTGCCTCGGCCCTAGCGGTCTCTGCGATGGAACGAACCTGCTCTCGTTGTGCGGATCTCTCCTCGCTCACACGCTGGCGATAGGCTCTGTTTTGTGTCGAAAGGCGGGTTTTAAGGGCTGAAATCGCGTCATTCTCAGCCGAATTACGCATTCTGCCGATACGTGACTCTGCCGTCATCCTGTCTTTGAGCGCGCGGATCTGAGCAGTTTCGTATCGAGTCTGAGCCGCGTTCCTGGTGCGGAAGTTCGCATATTCCTGACGCGAGGCTTTGGCCGCTTGAACCGCCGCTTGTGACTGGACAGTCATCCGGGTTTTGAGGAGACGCACGCTCTCTGCATCGAACATATTCACGCGCTGGGATGCGCGGATCGCGTCGGCATCGGCCTGCTTCTTAGAGCGACGACCACGAGCTTTCACGCCTTCAAGGGCAGCTTCATCCTTGGCAGCGGAAGACCCACCAGGAGATGAGACACGGCCGATGGCCTTCATGTTAGCGTTGATGGACTTCGTGCTGCGATCCAGGGCATGAAGCGTCTTGATAAGGTTGTTAACGGTGTCTTCGCCGGTAGTGCTTACGTCGATATCAATTTTAACTTTGTCGTTACTGTCAGCCATTGGCTAATCCTTAGAAGGTTGGAGAATGTAAATCCGAACGAGAATTTTGTACTCACTAGTACCACTTTGTTTTGTCCAAACTGAAACTTTGATTTCAGCAAGGTGGGGTGTCTCGGAAGGTAAATCCGAACGAAAAACAGTATAAACACTGGGTGCACTGGCCGACCGGGGGGGGCCTATGCTGCACAAAAAAGAGCCCCTGCCCATCTTTTAGGCAGGGTTACAGAGTGTGAGCGTTGAAGCTGGTCCGTGAAGACAGGACGAATATTCCAGCGTGCCGTGTCGATTGAGCTTGCCAATCCCGGCTGGACTGTTACGTTCTAGTCAACGAACGTAGACCACCCTGTAACAGAGCGAGTTTCCCATGGCCGAGGGCAGATTTATTTCCTACCTGCGTGTCTCGACGGCGAAACAGGGTGCGAGCGGCCTTGGATTGGAGGCGCAGCGCAAGGCAGTTGCCGACTATCTCAACGGTGGACGCTGGTCGGTCATCAGCGAGGTTGTCGAGGTCGAGAGCGGGAAGCGGAACGACCGTCCCAAGCTGGACGAAGCTTTGAAGCTCTGCCGCCTCCACGGTGCAACGCTGGTCATCGCCAAGCTGGACAGGCTGAGCCGTGACGCCGCCTTCCTCATGAAGCTACAGAACGAGGGCGTGAAGTTCATCGCCGCTGACATGCCAGAAGCAAACGAACTGGTCGTCGGCATCATGGCTTGCGTGGCTCAGGCTGAGCGTAAGATGATTTCCACCAGGACTAAGGCAGCGTTGCAGGCAGCGAAGGCACGAGGCGTCACGCTTGGTGGTGATCGTGGACAGACCCTCTCTGCCGAGGCTCAGGCTAAGGGCCGTGCGGTCCTGGTCGCCAGAGCTTCCGACCGTGCGGCGGACGTGGCAGGCATCATTGCCGAGATCCGGGCTGATGGAGCCGTTAGCCTTCGTCAGATTGCAGATGGCCTCAATAGCCGTGGAATCCCCACTGCCAAGGGTGGAACGTGGTCTGCCGTCCAGGTTAGCCGGGTCTTGGCGAAGACGGCTTGAAATCCTGAGACTGCATCACCATATATATAGTGCAGCCTAGACTAAAACCCGTCTGAATCTGGAATTATAGTTCCGGTTCATCAAGCATCGTTCTCCGTAGTGGGGAGCGGTGCTTTTTGTTGTGCAAAATCATAGCCTTGGGTATAAATATAAATAGCCTTTTTGTTTCTACCCGGTCGGACCTGGACAAGGTTTCATGGCTTCATGTTCGTTGGAGCTTGTTGTGGTGTGTCTTTAATACAACAGCAGGATGGGTGACAGGAGGTCTCGCCTTCCATGGTTAGAAGCCTTTACTTCTCCTATGGGGTTCACTGTCCCTTGTGGTGATGAGGAGGCGACGGCCCTCGGATGGAAGGGTTGCGCTCCTGCTAGGCTCTTCACTTCAGATAGCTAGGATCAAGAGGGCGGCTTATGCCACTCGCCTGAAACGGTGACCTCCGCACTGTAGACGGTAGCCCCAGAATCATCGCGCATCACGGCACTGATCGCTTGGTGATCGCTCCTCGGAATAGCGTCCTTGGCAATCTCAGCAAGGGTTTTCAAAGCCTCCGTTCGGCCTGCCTCTGCGTTGGGAAAATCCATCCCTTCGTCGTCTTTGAAACGCGAGCGACCATCATCAAAGTCGAAGTAGAGTCGTGACATGTCAAAGGCCTTCCGAGGTATCTATCCAATGGGTTCATGCATGGCACGCTAGGCAAGAAAACGTCTATCGATCATGATAGGTTCAATAACTATCAGCAAGATGCTATACTCTTAGGCTAATAACACATGATGGTCTGCTTTGGCCGTATCCCATACCCTCCCTGTCGCCTTGTCGAGCTTCTGTTCCTCAGCGGCTTCGGACGTTAGGGGTAGGCACCAAGCGTCGGATTACGGTGTTCCCCCCATGTGTGAGAAGGTCTCTCCTATGGGTGTCAGTGCCTTTGGTGGTGCATTGGTGGCGACGGCCCCCGGATGCGCCGAACCCTGCGTGAAACGGGACTTTGGCGGATGACATTAGCCCCGAAATCCAGACAATGCCGGAAACCCGTCAAGCCCCTCGGAAAAGCCGAGAAGCTACATGTAGCGGGTTAATTCCGATTTGGCATACTAGATATAGCGGGTTGACTGGGAGAAGAAAGACGGGCTCCGCATCAAAGCCCCCTCGCATTCCGATTTGGTTCGAGCGACTAGCGAGTACCAAGCGCTTAAACCCCCATCGGACAGACCGCGACAGACGTGGTGTATCCCACCAGGGTTGAGATGGGGCGACGGCTCTGGACTACCTCTGGCCTTCATGCTCTCTACCGTCTCAGATAGTTAGTTACGCGCGAGGCGAGCGAGGGCAGACAAGCGGAGGTTGCATCTCAAAATGGTGCAATCCGTCTGTGTTGACAACTTGTCGCACATGATGGGGGAGACCGGGCAATGGCGATAAACCCGGCCTCCCGTCGCTTCACGTCTCAAGCTGGAATGTCGTGGCTACGGCTCCCCCGGCGAAACGATCCGCGATCCCGGTTAGTCGTCGTCGCCATCGATGAGGAACATGCCGCTCTCAAGCTCCGGGGTCTTCTCAGGCTTCCTTGATCCCTTGGGAGGCAGCTTCAGGACGTTATCGAGCGCTACAGGGTCCGTGTGAGGCTTCTCGGCCTCGACGGCCTTGGCAGGCACGCCAGAGGCAGGGACGGGCATAGGCAAGCCGTGCATAAGGCGGATCACGGGGAATGACGGCGGCAACGGCTCTCCGTGGACCATCCGAGAGAACGCTTCAGTCTCAAGCTCGCTAGCAGCACGGCCTGCGCCTCGGAAGCGCTCAAAGGCGATCACAAGTTCGGTTGCCAGCTTGAGCGGCATCGCTGGGAACGTGACAAGCTCGCTCTGGCGACGGGCTTCAGCCTCGGCAGCAAGGCGGTTCTGCTCTTGGCGTTCGGCCTCGATACGGGCCTGAGACTCGGCGCGACGTGCCAGCAACTCGGGATCGTTGCGGGATGCGTCCACCATGGCCTTGTCCTGAAGACGCTTGCGCCATCCGGCCCCCATGATCGGGTTCTTTACAGTATGCATGTCTTGGTTTCCTTAGAGTTTCATTCCAGCCTGGAAGGCTAGTTCTTTTGCCGTTTCAGGATCAGTCCGATATAGCTTCATACCTTCCGAGAGGTTATAGCCTGGACTGCCCTTCATAAATGGGTTGCCCTTGACGCTTGAAGATGAAGACACACCAGGGTTAGACGGACGGCCGTTGAATAGCTCGGGACGGTCATTGGAAACTTCGTCCATGAATTGCTCAAACGACTTGGAATGGACCCGGTTTCCACTGGTATCGACAACGTAAACGCTACCCACGGAATCGATGCGGATACGGGTTGCGATGGCGTCTTCTACGGCCTTTGCGTCTTTGGGTTGACGGGCCTTGATTTCAGCGCGGATCAGTCGAATACCAAGATCGCGGATGATTTCATTCGTATTAGTCATTGGTCATTGCTTTTTCAGTATTGAAACTGCCATTCTCATGTGCGAACTTCAGTATTTGTCCGTACATATCAGCGACGCCTTCAGGCGTAATAGCCTTAAAGTCTAACAGTAATTCAGACATCTTCTCGATAGCGTATCTTTTTAACGCTTCAGGATAGTCGTTATATTCTGTATTAGTCATTGCCTGTAGCCTTGTTCTTTTCGTCCTTGACGTGTTTAAACAGTTGCGCTCTAATGTAGTCTTGAGGAGCAAGGCCAGCTTCAGCGGCCAGTTGGGAAATCTCTGCGAACTTATCTTTAGGCAGCCTAAGTTTAACCTCAGACGTGGTAGAACTATCGCCAAATGTACGTGGTCTAGCCATTAGATTGTCTTACTCTCTGTAAAAGCGCTGATCTTTGTTAGATGCATGGTCAGTAGTGACCGGATGAATTGGCTTCTAGGCATTGCATTGGATTTTGCAGCCCGGCCTAGTGCCTCATATGTCACAGCATTTAGCTTGACGATTACGTCAATCTTGTTCGCTAGACGAGGATCGAGCTTCTTACGCGGCATTGAGAACTTCTCTCGGCTTGGTGTGGATGGTTTGCGGCTGATGGATGGTCTTCATCAGTTGAGCGCGAATGAATGTGCCAACGGTCATGCCCTGAGCATTGGCTGCCTTGACGATTAGATCTAAGGTTTCGTAAGGTAGTCTCAAAGCTACCGGGATCATGATTGTATCTCCTTGATTGATTTCCGCACAAAAAAAGCCGCTCCAGGTGTGACCCTGTGCGGCTGGCTGAAATACTGCTATCTTATCTGAACAATAACACAAATGGTTCCTTTTGTCAACTTACATAGCCAGATGTAAACTATATAATGTTTACAAGCGCTTGCGAGTATGCTGCCATTCATCAGCGGAGCGTGGGCATTGCGTCTAAACACTGGAAGGTTATGAGTGGAAGCTTCTAAGGTCGCAACCTCAAAACTCTACAGGGCCATTATGAGTTCACTCCGACTTGCATCAATCACTGTCCTAGCCTCCGCTATGGCAACCTTTGGCGCTGCTGCCATGGAAAGCCCTGACGGGGAAGCGAAGTATGTTGGCAAGTGCCTGCTAGAGGTCAAAAACGTCCCCAAGCTGTTCGGCTCATGCAACGTTACTGAAGGTGCGGATGGGGGCATGACGCTTGGCATGGATGAGCGAAAAGTGACCTACTTCGCTACCGTCATGGCCAGTGGAAATGGCGAGGCGGACGGCTATTGGAACGGCACGAAGGGAGCTGGTCACGCGCACGACTCTTTGGGGACGCTGAAGCGGAAGGGTCGGTGTTGGGAAAACGCCAACGCTCGCGTCTGTGCTTGGCAATAAGTAAGGCCGGAATACGAGACAAGCTTCTCAAAAGAGTCCCGAATCCGAGGCATCTCTGAATTTTAGAAGGTCCGCCTCCCTGCATCGTGACAGAGATGACGGAAATGACGGAGGACCTCGGCCGACCCTTGCCGCGTGCCGACTGGTCCCGGAAGCACAATGATAGCGTTGATTGCGCTCGCAACGGATGCGCGCGGCTTGAACGACGAAAACATTGATCAAGGGAGGTGCCGTCGCGCTTCCTGCCGTGATAGGGACCTCCGCAGGGGGGATCCGCAGGTGGCTGACATCAAAGCGTGGTGTACTAAGACTGTAACTAAGTTAAAATTGCACAGTCTTACTTATTTGGAAGCGCACTCTCATGCGCACGCCAGTGCTATTTCATCGGTCGCTGCGGTCGTCCCAGATCACTATGCTGCCCCTGATCGCGTTGCCAACATTTTGCGTCGGCTAGGTAAACCGGCGGTCGCCGATTATGTCCAAACTAAACTGCCCCAAGGTATCAAATCGCGCTCCGGCGATCTAGGTGAAATCCTCGCCACCAGCTATGTGAGCGAGTTTACCAGTTACAAGGTTGGTGTCTATAAATTGCGATGGTCTGATCATCGCGAGATGGCCATGCGCGGCGACGACATACTAGGGATCCGACTCGACCCAACATTAACGGTCAAGTTTCTAAAAGGCGAAGTCAAGAGTCGCGCCACGCTTGGTAAAAAGACAGTTGACGAGGCACGAGCGGCGCTCAACGCTAGCAACGGCCGACCTACGCCGCACGCTCTTGCCTATGTCGCCGACCGGCTGTTCGAGACCGGCGAGACCGCACTGGCCGAGATTATCGATCAGTTTCAGCTGAAGGCGCGGATCAATACGAATCAGGTATCTCATCTGATGTTTATGTTTACCGGAAACAATCCGTCCAATCTGCTAACATTGAACTTGAATGCTTATAGTGGAAAAATACGGCAATTTGCTGTCGGTCTGCGCGTAGCGTCTCACCAGGACTTCATCAAACAGGTTTTTGAGAAGGCGATTGACGATGGCAATAAGCCCTGAGGCGATCGCCCAGCTGATTGTGGAGGCGACCGCGCCCGGTTTTCGCGACGACCTACTTGCGAAGGGGCAGGCTCGGGCAATGGTGTGGCGCGAAGGCGTGGTTCCACCCGAGGCGCCGCAATTCTCTGCCCTGCTCACTTACGACCTTCTCACTTACGCTTATTCACTCTTAGCTCAGGGCCTGCGCCTGCTTGATCATGGGGCTGAACTCGACGCAGCGCGAAACGCTTTTGAGCATGCCGCCTCTGCTATTGAAGCGGCAACGACCCATGGTCGCGCGACAAGCGATCGGGATTTCCATCGGATAGTTGCGGGTGCCTGTTATCATCTCGCCCGATACGCCGCGCGTGCCTTCTCTCTGCTCCACGAAGGGCTAAACGACGCAAATCTGAGCGTGCCCGAGCGCGCGCTTGCGCTGCTGATGTTGCGCGACCTTGATGCTCTTGAAGCGTTGATTGTCGGACAGCGTGCTGATGAATTCGCATCCGACGACAGTATGATCTCGCGTCTTGCTGCTGCCAATGAAGGCACGGACACAACGGCCGGAGACGCCGAGGACGAACCCGTAGGCGCGCCATTACTACAGGCAGTTGATCAGGCTCTGACCGACAATTTCTCGCGCGCGATGGCAGTCGCGCTGCTCGCCTTCGAGCGCGGGGAGGCCGAGCTAATTGGGGCCGCGGTCGAGCGTCTAAACGTTGGTCTTGCGTCTGCAGCCGAACTCAACATGGTTCCCAGCTGGTGGTGCCACCGCCTTACCATTTATCTGCTTGGCGACCTCTGGTCCTCCAGTTTCCATGTACGGCTCCCGAACCAGCCGGCCGATGGCGGCGCGGGAGACTGGAGCGCCTATCGCGAGGTGTTCATCGCCTCGCTACTGCGCCGCAGCCGCGCAGAGATCGATCTTTGGCCGTCACAGATCGACGCGGCGACGCGCGCCCTCAATCTCGACGACAACATGGTCGTTTCGCTGCCAACGAGCGCTGGCAAAACGCGGGTTGCCGAGCTTTGCATCCTTGCTTGTCTCGCCGCCGGCCGCCGCGTGGTGTTTGTTACCCCCCTTCGCGCTTTGTCGGCGCAGACCGAAAGTACGCTTCACCGGACGTTCCAGCCGCTCGGCAAAAGCGTATCCAGTCTCTACGGTGCGATAGGCGTGGGCGACGTGGACCAGGATTTCCTGCGTGACAGCGACATCATCGTCGCGACACCAGAGAAGCTAGATTTCGCCCTTCGCAACGACCCCGGCCTGCTTGATACCGTTGGGCTCGTCGTCCTCGACGAAGGTCATATGATTGGACTGACCGAGCGCGAGGTACGCTACGAAGTTCAAATTCAGAGGCTGCTGAGGCGGAGCGATGCCAAGCACCGGCGCATTGTCTGTCTTTCGGCTATCCTCCCCGAGGGAGACCAGCTTCAGGATTTTTCGGCTTGGCTGACGAACGATCAAGAAGATGGATTGATTAAAATGGACTGGCGTCCAACTCGCCTTCGATACGGCGAGGTCGAATGGCGTGATGAACATGCAAGGCTTGAGATTTCCGTTGGTGCTGAGAAGCCGTTCGTGCCGCGATTTCTGACTGCCGCCCTGCCAAGGGGTCGTAAGACGCGGGTCTTCCCCTCTGATCAGCGCGAGCTCTGTATCGCTTCGGCCTGGGCATTAATTGCAGATAGACATTCGGTTCTTATCTTCTGCCCCCAGCGGCGCTCGGTCGAACCTTTCGCCAAAGCGATCGTAGACCTAGCAAATCGCGGATCCATCCTTCCGGTATATATTCATGATCCGGCGGTGCTCGACAACGCAATCGCAATTGGCAATGAGTGGTTGGGGGCAGGCAGTCCAGTAATAGCCTGCCTTAGACTTGGCGTTGCAATTCATCATGGCGCCCTTCCCACACCCTATCGTAAGGAAGTCGAACGACTGTTGCGGGAGGGCGTTCTGCGGGTGACCGTTTCTTCGCCTACGCTCGCACAAGGGCTGAACCTAACTGCAACCACGCTTATTTTCTACGGTGTGAAGCGGGCCAACGATCTGATCGATATCGCAGAATTCCGAAATATTGTTGGTCGCGCCGGGCGCGCCTATGTCGATGTCGAAGGTCTGGTACTGATGCCCATGTTCGACCGGATTCGCGCTCGCCGCGCCGACTGGAAGGCGATGATCGATAGCGTAAAGGGCAAGGAGATGGAGAGCGGCCTAGTTCGACTTCTGATCTGGTTGATGAGACGTATTGCCCTCAAATCCAACGCCAAATCGATGGCCACCGTGTTTGAATACCTCGCTGGCACGACTGCTTGGGATTTTGCAGTTCTACCAAATGAACCTAATGTTGTTGAAAACCAGGAACGCGTCCGGTGGTCAAACTACCTGATGACACTTGACACAGCTTTGCTTAGTATGCTCGGCGAGCAAGAAGTGCCCGATGATCAAATCGAGGCGATGCTTGACGATGTGCTGACCTCATCCCTCTGGTCACGTCGGCTTCTGCACCGCACGGCTAAGGTTCAGAAATTGCTCAAGACCGGCTTGGTGGCGCGCGCAAAGTTTATCTGGGGGCGAACAACAGCAATGCAGCGCCGCGGCTACTTCCTTGCAGGCGTTGGCCTTGAAACGGGAGAGGCTCTTGATGCCGCTTCAGCCGAGCTTAACGAGCTGTTGGTTCGCGCGAACGCCTGCATTTGTCTCGACGAAGCCGAGGATGCAATCGCCGCGATCACCGATTTCGCAAAATCGGTCTTCTCTATCGCGCCATTTATCCCCGATAACTTACCATCCGATTGGGAGTTGATCCTCAGAACTTGGCTTCTTGGCAGCCCATTAGCGAAACTGGCGACAGGACAGGAAGACGAAGTTCTCAAGTTCGTCGAACAGGCACTTGTTTACAAGCTGCCCTGGGCAATGGAAGCAGTGCGGGTGCGCGGAATCGCGCACCGTGATGTGGTGGATAGTGGATTTTCCATGGAGGACGTAGAGCTTGGCGTAGCAGCCGCCGCAGTTGAAACCGGTTCGCTCAATATATCAGCCGCCATTCTGATGCATGCCGGTTTCAGTTCGCGCCTCGCAGCGATTGACGCCGTTACCGTCACAGGTGCGGATTTTACGACCATGCAGGGTCTTCGCGGCTGGTTGCGAAGCGGTGAAATCTCGCGTCGCCGTAACGATCCGGAATGGCCAACGGCAGTATCGCATGGTCTGTGGTTGCAGTTCATCGACGGCATGGCACCTTCACGCCGCCACACATGGGCTGCCACGGAACATGAACTCGACGTCGATTGGGACGCGGAAGGGCCACCGACCGGGTCAGTCCTACGTCTTGTCGACAGTGAGGATGGAACCCGTGTCTACGGCTCCGAATTCGAACGGTTGGGAAGGCTCACGGTGCCGCTCAACCGAAATAGACTTGGTTTGGCACTGGCCAGCGTGGGGTGGCTTGGGAACAGCGTGGACGTTCGCTACATCGGACCCGATGACATGTTTCGTCGTTGAAGCGGACGAGCCTCCACGTCAAATGGTGCCGCGTCCGGCCTGAACTTAAGGCTGGCATCAGAGATGCGATTCTAAACTAGATAAACGGAACGGACGTAACCCCGAATGTCCACTGGTGGGCGCGTATCCAACTCCGACCTCCCACGCTCTCCTGTCGTAGGACTCTAGCCACCAAGCTGCCGTGAAATAGATTTTCCCTGATTCGTCAAAGGGCAGTTTCGCGACAGGGCCTTTGAGTGAGGAAGCAGGAAATGGGCATCGATCTAACCAAATAGCTGGAGCGTGCGACGGTCGGGGGGACGGAGATCAAGCGTCGGCACACGGTTTGTGGATGCACAACATGTGAGCTTCTTTTCCTCCCCCAATGAGGTATGTTCCTGGTTCGTTCTCACAGGAGGCAGGAATGGCTACCGCAGCTCAGTTGGCCGAGATCGAGGCGATGACGGATGTGGAAGCCGGAACGCTTGCGTATCTTGAAGCCGCGCAGGGCGACATTGAAAGGGCGCTGGCCTTCGCTGTTGAGGACGTTTTGCGTTTGGAGGCGGACCTTGTGGTGGCGTTCAAGGCGATCTCGACAGGCTACGTTCGTGGATCGATCTCGGCCACGTGACCTTCCATGGACACACTGGGGGGCATCGTTGGCGGGAAGCTGCGAATCAGGTGCACACCTTGTCGCCGGGAGGGCCGTTACCTCGTTAGCCGACTCGTGGAGGTCCATGGCCCAGAAACGTCGCTTGAGACGCTAAGGGAACGGCTCACGCTCGGATGCCGATGGCGTTGGCCTACTGGCATGAGAGAACCCGGAAAATATGAGCCGAAATGCCAAGCTCGGCTTGTCGTCCCGACGATCAAAACAGCGCCCAGCGGAGACGGCTTCACAACCGCAACGTCAGTCTTTCGGATCGATATCTGGCACGATGACGACTCGGGAATTGAACGAGAGGTTGTGCTGTGCACGGATCTGTCACTTGCGAAAAAGTGGTTTGAGGACGTCGTGGCGCGCTATCCCGGCAAGATCATCACACTTCGCCAGCGCGCCCATGTCCTCCAAAGCACGGAGAGACGGCTTCCTCACGGGACGGGCGGATGGTGACCCACGATCCAGGGCAAGGCAGGGCAGGGCAGGGCAGGGCAGGGCAGGGGTAACAATCGGGTATCAAGACCGGTATACATTGCGTGCAATTTAAATATCTAAGCTATTGAAATCAAACTGCTTTTAGACGCTTGACGCATTTACTATAATATTGCGGCCATTTCGGTCCTTGCGCGGCCTTGTCGGCGACCGAGAGGGCACGCCATTCGGCACCGCACTTCTTCTGCCGCTCCCTGGCAGCGTTCTGCCCCACGCTCAATTCCTTCGCGGCGGCATCCGGGGAAGCGGCCACAGGGGCCTGGGCGGACGCGGCCGTGGCGAAGCCCAGGACCATGGACACCGCGATCACCATGGCTGGAAAACAACAAACCCGCATGATTGCAACCCCAGATCGTTACCCTGCACTCACGAAACGGAGGCAGAGCCGACCTCATCACAGCCAGAAGTCGGGGGGAGAGCAAGTCTCTTCGTCGCGCCGCCCCATGCCGTCCACCGTTGGATGTCGGCGTGAAAGCTGCAACCATCCGCTTTCTCGTCCGGTTTGAATCGGCGATATGACGCGACCCTGACAGGAGCGGGACGTTTCCCATGGCCGCCGCCACCCAGAAGCCCATCGACGTCCATACCTGGGGCACGCCCAACGGTTGGAAAATTCCCATCATGCTGGAAGAGTGCGGCCTGCCCTATCGGGTGGTGCCGGTGAATATCGGCAAGGGCGACCAGCTGGCCCCGGACTTTTTGGCGATCTCGCCCAACAATAAGATTCCGGCCATCGTCGATCCGGACGGCCCCGGAGGGAAGCCGATCTCGATCTTCGAATCGGGGGCGATTCTGCAATATCTCGGTCGCAAGACCGGGTGCCTCTACCCGGCCGACGAACGCGCCAGAGCGGCGGTGGACGAATGGCTGTTCTGGCAGGTTGGCGGCTTTGGGCCGATGCTTGGCCAGACGCATCATTTCCGGATCTACGCGCAGGAGAAAATCCCCTACGCCATCGAGCGGTTCACCACCGAATCGCATCGGCTCTACGGCGTGCTGGATCGCCGCCTCGCGGATCGCGACTACGTGGCCGGCGAATATTCCATCGCCGACATTGCGATTCTCACCTGGGCCAAGCATCACGAGAAGCAGGATATCGACCTGTCGAGCCTGCCGAATGTCCGGCGCTGGCTCGATCTGGTTCTGGCGAGACCCGCCGTGAAGCGAGGCTTCGCGGCGATCTGATCCGCTACTTCTTGGCTTCGGCCTGAGCGGCAGCCGGTTTGGCGGCCGCCTTCGTAGCGGGCTTCGGCGCGGCCTCGGAAGCCGGGGCGACAGCGGCCTGCTGGTTCACGTCCGGCACGCGGGTCCAGGTCTCCGAACCGCACAGGACCTTGAGCAGGCATCCCGACACGCTGAGCTCGGAGCCGGATTCGCGCTCCAGGCTGACCTGATAGATCTTGCCCTCGTCGATATTGTAGATGTCGCCCGAAAACTTCTCCTCGTCGGGGGCGAGCCCCTCGATGAGTTGCAGGCCAATCACGGGACGCGAGCGCTTCTTCGGGTCGGGGTTCTTGGCGTCGGTGCGCGGCGCACCCGTCTCGGTGGTCGGCGTCTTCAGCCACACGACCTTACCGCAGATGTTCGCGCTGTTCGGGCCGCAATGATCGATGCGGATCTTGGCGCGGCCATCCTTCGTGAGCCAGGTGCCGGACGGGTCCTTCGACGGGGCCGCAACGGCGGCGACGAGTCCGGAAAGCAGGAAGGCGGAGGTCAGGGCAACGCGCATGGCTTTTGGTCTCCTGGAGCCTGTGAAGGGCCGCGGCGCATCGGCGGAAGCGTCGCGAAGGGTCGTGAGCCTGGGGTCGAGAGCTTGGTCGTGGCCGTGCCGGGCGTCGAGAACGGTCCAGGCCGGCGTCTTCTGGTGCGAGAAGACACCAGCAATCGGGCGAATTTCCGGCACTGTTGCGCCGAAGCCATGACCAAGGGAATTCCGCTGTGGATGCGCCGTCTTCGTCCTCCGGGTTGAGAGGATGGGGCGTGCCCGCTATAAGCCGGCCGCCGAAGCCGTTTTCGGCTGAGCGAACATAACCGGACTGAACATGGCCACCGAGCGCACTTTCTCCATCCTGAAGCCCGACGCGACCAAGCGGAACCTCACCGGCGCCGTGAATGCCGTGATCGAGAAGGCGGGCCTGCGCATCGTCGGCCAGCGTCGCATCCAGATGACCCAGGCCCAGGCCGAAAAGTTCTACGAGATTCACAAGGAGCGCCCGTTTTTCGGTGAACTCGTCTCCTTCATGACCTCGGGCCCCGTGGTCGTGCAGGTGCTCGAGGGCGAGAACGCCGTCGCCGCTTACCGCACCGTGATGGGCGCCACCAACCCGGCCAATGCCGACGAGGGCACCATCCGCAAGACCTTCTCCGAGTCGGTCGGCGAGAACACCGTGCACGGCTCTGACAGCGCCGAGAACGCGAAGATCGAGATCGCGCAGTTCTTCCAGGATTCCGACATCGTCGGCTGAGCCCGACCGGCTTTCGCGCCGCCAACGGGTTCGTGATCGCGTCGTCGTCCGGTGAACCGGGAGCGTGGCGCGGAACGATGCCGGGTGTGGCGCGAACGCCCTTGCGCGCGAGTCCTGCCGGGCGTGAAAGGAATTCCCTCATCGAATCCCTTTCACGGACCCCACATTCCATGCGCTCCATCGCTTCGCGCACCGGCCGGATCCTGCTCGCCGCCGGCCTCGTGTCCCTGCTCGCCGCCTGCAACGCGAACAAGGGTGCGCCCACGGCCTCCCTCGAAGGCTACACGCCCGACCCCGCGTTGAAGACGGCCTCCGCCAGCAACCTCACCGGACGCGTGCGCCACGCCTGCACGGTGACGCAGTCCCGCCTGCAGAGCGTCCCCGAAGCGTCGCTCGCCCGCCCATGCGGCTGCTACGCCAAGCAGACCCTGGCGAGCCTCAACCCGGCCGAGCTCGAATCCTACCGCACCACCGGCTACTTCAACGATTCCGCCCGCGCGAAGGCTCTCTCGGCCCTCGACAGCTGCAGCCTGCCGCGCCCGGCGTAAGCCGTCATCATCGCCGATCTCGATGTTTCGGGATCGGCGATTCGGGCCTCAGCCTTGCGCGGACAGGCTGAGCAAGGCCCCCTCGGCCGGCGCGATATCTCCGGCGAATACCACGCGGCCATTCTCCAGCCTGGCCCGTCCGCCGGCGATCAGCGCCAGGGCACGCGGGTAGAGGAGGTGTTCCTGCACGAGAATGCGCGCGGCGAGACTGTCGGCATCGTCGCCCGGCAGGACCGGGACGGCGGCCTGGGCCACGATCGGCCCGGCATCGAGTTCCGGCACCACGTAATGCACCGTGCAGCCATGCAGGCAGACGCCGGCCGCCAAGGCCTGCTCGTGGGTATGGACGCCGCGAAACAGCGGCAGCAGCGACGGATGGATGTTGATCATCCGCCCGGCCCAAGCCTCGACGAAGCCCGCGGAGAGGATCCGCATGAAGCCGGCGAGCACGACGAGTTCGATCCCGGCCGCTTCGAGTTCCGCGTTCAGGGCGGCATCGAAGCTCGCCCGGTCGGGATAGGCGCGGTGATCGAGCGCCTTCGTGGCGATCCCGACACTCGCCGCATGGGCGAGACCACCGGCGTCGGGCCGGTTGGAAGCGACGAGAACGATCTCGGCCGGATAGTCCGGTGCCCGAGCGGCCTCGATCAGCGAGACCATGTTCGAGCCGCGTCCCGAGATGAGGATCGCGACCCGCGTCTTGGCTCGGGGAGCCATCACAGGGCGAGCTTACCCTGGAAGGTCACCGGCTCGGGTCCGCGCTCGGTGATGAGCCCGAGGCGGATCGGCGAGGCCCCGGCAGTGTCGAGCGCACGGGTCACCGCCGACACGCTCTCGGGCGAGACCACCGCCACCATGCCGATACCGCAATTGAAGGTGCGCAGCATTTCGGATTCCGCGACCCCGCCGACCTTCGAGATCCATCCGAAGACGGGCGGCGGAATGATTGCGTCGAGGTCGATGCTGATGCCGACGCCGTCGGGCAGGACGCGGGGCAGGTTGTCGGGAAAGCCGCCGCCGGTGATGTGAGCGAGCGCCTTGATCCCGTCCGTTGCCTTAAGGGCGGCCAGCAGCGGCTTCACATAGATCCGGGTCGGCTCCAGCAGGGCGTCGCCGAGCGAGCGCGACGGCTCGAACGGGGCCGGGTCGTCGTAGGAGAGGCCGCTTGCCTCGACGATCCGGCGGACCAGCGAGAAGCCGTTTGAATGTACACCGGAGGACGGCAGGCCGAGCACCACATCGCCGGGTGCGATGCCGGGGCGTGGCAGAAGCTTGCCACGCTCGGCGGCGCCGACGCTGAAGCCTGCAAGGTCATAATCCGACCCGTCGTAGAGGCCGGGCATCTCGGCGGTCTCGCCGCCGATGAGGGCGCAGCCCGCGATGCGGCAGCCCGCCGCGATCCCGCGGACGATATCGGTGCCGACACCCGGCACCAGCTTGCCGGTGGCGTAATAGTCGAGGAAGAACAGCGGCTCGGCGCCCTGGACGATGATGTCGTTCACGCACATCGCCACGAGATCGACGCCGATCGTGTCGTGGCGGCCGGTCTCGATGGCGATCTTGACCTTGGTGCCGACGCCGTCATTGGCCGCCACCAGGATCGGGTCGGAGAAGCCGGCGGCCTTCAGGTCGAACAACCCGCCGAACCCGCCGATCTCGGCATCCGCCCCGGGCCGGCGGGTGGAGCGCACCAGCGGCTTGATCGTCTCGACCATGGCGTTGCCCGCATCGATATCGACGCCCGCATCCGCGTAGGTCATTCCGTTCCGGCTTTCGCCGTTCTTGCTCTCGGCCGTCATCGGCACCTCGTCTCAACGTCCTGTCCCGGCTGCTCTAACGGGTCGCGGCGGTCTCGGCGAGTCGTCGCGGACGAGTTCGGCACCCGGTGCCGGGCGCGGAAGCACATTTCGATCGCCTCCACCGTTCGACGAGCGCCGCACCGAGCTCGCCGATCCCGCGCCCGCTTCGATGAATCGGACAGGCAACGCCCCGCGCAGATCGGAGCATCGTCCTCAGGCGGCGCGAAGCTGCGCCAGAAAACGGGTGACTTCGGCATCGAGATGGTCGGCATCGTGCGAGACCGAGGAGGCGACGGAAAGCACTCGCTCGGCCGCTCCGCCGGCCCTCTGCGCCGCGTCGGCGACGCCGCCGATATGAGACGTGACCTGACCGGTGCCATCGGCGGTCTGGTGGATGTTGCGAACGATCTCCCGGGTCGCCGCCCCCTGTTCCTCCACCGCGGCCGCGATCGCGCTCGAGATCCCGCTCAAATCGTCGATGCGCCCGGCGATGGCGCCGATCGCTGTCACCGCCTCCTGGGTGACCGACTGGATGTCGCCGATCTGGGAGGCGATCTCGTCGGTGGCCTTGGCGGTCTGGGTGGCGAGTTCCTTGACCTCGGCCGCCACCACCGCGAAGCCGCGTCCCGCCTCGCCGGCACGCGCGGCCTCGATCGTGGCGTTAAGGGCGAGCAGGTTGGTCTGGCTGGCGATGCCGTTGATCATCGCCACCACGTCGCCGACCCGGGTCGCCGCGCGGCTCAGATCCTGAACCAGCCCCGCGGTGCGCCCGGCCTCCGTCGCGCTAGCCTGCGTCAGCGCCGCCGAACTATCGACCTGACGGCCGACCTCCGACACCGAGGCACTGAGTTGCTCCGCAGCTGCCGCTACGGCGGCGACGTTGGCCGAGGCCTCCTGCGCGGCACGGATCACCGCGCCGGAACGGTCGGCGGTGTCACCGGCCATCTGCGACATCGCCTGCGCAGTGTCCTGCAGCTCACCCACGGAGGTCCCTACGGCACGGACGATGCCGCCGAAAGCTGCTTCGAAGGCCTGCGCCAGGGTCTCGGTCTGAGCCCGGCGCGCGATCTCGCGCTGTCGGGTTTCCTCGGCGTGACGCTCCGCCACGTCTCGGGCGAGGTTGGCCTTGAAGGCTTCGAGGCCCCGGGCGAGGCTGCCGACCTCGTCGCGGCGGTCCAGGCAGGGCACCGCGGCGGCGTAATCGCCATCAGCGATCCGGCCCATAGCCAGGCCGACCGCACCGTAGCCGCGGACCAGCGCTTCATGGGCGAACCAGCCGAGCGCCAGGAAGGTGGCGACGGTGGCGACCAGCGTGGCGACAACGACGGCGAAGTAGAAGCGCGCCTGGGCTTCGTCCGCCGCGACGGCCGCGTCGGTGCGGGACTGCATCAGCCCGTAGAACGCGTCGAGCGGCTTCATGATCTGCGCCTTGAACCCGTGATAGGCCTCCGAATGGACAAGCCCGATCGCTCGGTTGCGGTCTCGGGCCGGATCCGGCTGTGCCAGGGGCTGGCCATTCTTGTCCTTGCCCTCGACGAGATTCATCGCCTCGACCTCGAGATGAACCAGGCCGTCCGAATTCCGAACGGATTCCGCCAGCATGTCGGTTTCCTGCCGGCTGAAGCCGAGACGCTTCATCAGGTCGTGCACCGACACGGTCTCGCCGTCGGGGCGCGGCTTGGCCACGCCGGCCGCGACGAAATCCCAGTAGATACGATGATACTCCTCAGGGCGTGGCTTACGGCCGGAGCGGATATCGAGGATGTCCAGATATTGCTGCTTGTACGACGCATGGCCGGTGACGACGTAGGTGCGGCCGAGCCGGGTGAGATCGTCCGAACTCTGCCGGATCTCGTCAGCGAGGAGGATCGATTTCTGGCGAGTCGCGTAGGCTGCGCCTACCTGATCGACAGCCCGTCCATAAAGGATGATGGACCCAGCCAGAAGCAAGCTGGATACCAGCATAGCTGCGATTAAAACAACAAACTTTCGCGATAGACTCATTTTATCCCCCGTCGTAACGGGGATAATGCAGTCTATCTTGTTAAAAATCCGCTCTCGTGCCGATGAAAGTCATCCAAGCCCGCCCCCGGTCGCGGGCCGGGCCTCCGCGGCCGAGCCTTGACCCCGCCGCACCGCCTTCCCACTCTTGTGCGCGGGCGACAGACGAGACGGAGGAGGGCCGATGCGCGGCAGGGCGGTGATCGGACTGGTGGGCCTCGGCATCGTCGCGCTGCTGCTTTACCTGCTTTCGGGGGTGATGCTGCCCTTCGTGGCAGGGCTGGCCCTCGCCTATCTTCTCGACCCCATGGCCGACAGGCTCCAGCGCCTGGGTCTCGGGCGGCTCTCCGCCTCGCTCCTGATACTCGCCATGTTCGTCGTCGGGCTCGTGGTGATCCTGCTGATCGTGGTGCCCCTGGCCGCCAATCAGATCTCGGCGCTTGTGACGACGTTCCCCGGCATGGTGTCACGGCTGCAGGGTATCATTGTCGAGCGGGTCGGGCCGATCCTGACGCGGGTCGGCGGGGCGGACGTTCTCAACGACCTGCAATCGTCCGTCGGAACCCTGGTGGGGCAGGGCGGCACGTGGTTCCTGGCTTTCCTGAAGTCGCTGTGGTCGGGCAGCCAGGCGCTGGTCTCCATCGCCTCGCTCCTCGTCGTCACCCCCGTCGTGGCCTTCTACCTCCTCGTTGACTGGGATCGGATGGTCGCCACCGTCGACGGCTGGACCCCTCCGCGCCACCGCACCACCGTGCGGCGTCTGGCCGACGAGATCGACCGGGCGATCATCGGCTTCGTCCGCGGACAGACCCTGGTCTGCCTGATCCTGGGGACGTTCTATGCCGTCGGCCTGTTCTTCGTCGGGGTGAATTTCGGCGTGCTGATCGGGATGATCGCGGGTTTCCTCACCTTCATCCCCTATGTCGGCACCCTCGTCGGCTTCCTTCTCTCGGTGGGCGTCGCCCTGGTCCAGTTCTGGCCGACATCGGACTGGCTCCATATCGGGCTGACCGTCGCCGTATTCGTGGTCGGCCAGTTCTTCGAAGGCAACGTCATCTCGCCCAAGCTCGTCGGTGACTCGGTCGGGCTGCACCCGGTCTGGCTGATGTTCGCGCTCCTGGCCTTCGGCTCCCTGTTCGGGTTCCTCGGCCTCCTTCTCGCCGTGCCGGTGGCCGCCTCCATCGGCGTCATCGTGCGGTTCGCGATCTCGCGTTATCTTCAAAGTCCACTCTATTATGCGGAAGAACCGATCCTGATTCAGAAGCGCGAGGGATGAAGACACCGATGCGCGTGGCCGCGCCTCCGAAGCAACTCGCCTTCGACCTCCCCCTCGACCCGCGCTACGGTCGCGAGGATTTCCTGGTGGGGCCGGCGAACGAGGCTGCCTATGGGCTGATCGAAGCCTGGCCGCGCTGGCCCGATACGGTCTGTCTCATCACGGGGCCGTCGGGCAGCGGCAAGAGCCATCTGGCCTCGATCTGGGCGACGCGTTCACACGCCTGGACCGTCCCCGCCTCGGGCGTCACCGCCGACTCAGTCACCCATCTCGTTTCGAACGGTGCCCTGGTGGTCGAAGATCTCGACCGGCCCGAGGGGCGCGACGAGGCGGCCCTGTTCCACCTCCTCAACCTCGCCCGGGAGAATGGCAGCCCCGTCCTCATCACGGCGGCGGCACCGGTTGAGGCGCTAGGCCTTGTTACCGCCGATCTGCGCTCGCGCCTCAGGCTGGCGCCGGGCGCCACGATTCTGCCCCCCGACGATGCGCTGATGCGAGCGGTGCTGGTAAAGCTTTTCGTGGACCGCCAGCTCGTCGTCGATCTCAGCGTCGTCGAGGCCATCGCCTTGCGGATCGACCGTTCCCTTGCCAGGGCAAGGGCAGTGGTGGCCGAACTCGACCGCGACGCCCTGCGCCGGGGTCGACGCATCACGCGGCCGCTGGCCATGTCGGTCCTGGCTGATCTGGGAGTACCGGACGACGAGGCCGGCGACGACGAGACCGAAGAGGACGGTCCGCCGACCTGAAGAAAGGTCCGGCCCGATTGTCATCGAAATGTCAGACGCGGCGACCCTATCGTATGTTACGAAGCAGATCGTTTTATCAGAGTCGAGGAGAAGACCCGTTGCCGGAAGTCGAGTCGGACGCGATCGCCAAGGGTACGGATGCCGAGGAGCGGGAAGCGGCTCTGGCCGCCGAGGACTCGCACGGCGAGAACGGCCCCGGCGAGGACGACCTGGATTCCCGGACGCCGAACGCGGCGCCAGCGAAGGGGCCTGCGCCCCGACGCCGGCCCGCGGGCGCCGGCACCGTCCGGGCCCCCGCCGCGCATGCACGGGTGACGAAGCCCGCCTCGACGGCCTCGAAGTCCCGGCCCGGAGCGACGGCGCAGGATTCCGCATCGGCGGACGACGCGGAGACCGATTCCATCCTGGTCGAGACGGTCATCGCCGACACGGTGCCCGAACGGGCCGCTGCCGAGCCCCCGGCACGGGAGAGCGTTCTGGCGGCCGGTAGGGCCCTTCGCGAATCGCCGGAGCGTTTCGTGAACCGGGAATTGTCGTGGCTGCAATTCAACCGCCGGGTGCTGGAGGAAGCCTCCAACACCAGCCATCCGCTGCTGGAACAGCTGCGCTTCCTCTCGATCTCGGCCAACAACCTCGACGAGTTTTTCATGGTTCGCGTGGCGGGCCTGCACGATCAGGTCCGCGCCGGGCTGATCCAGCCATCGCAGGATGGGCTGAGCCCGGCCGAACAGCTTGCCCGCATCGGCTCGGAAGTCTCGCGGCTGGCCCTCGACCAGCAGCGGCGCTGGCGTGAATTGCGTGACGATCTGCATGGAGTCGGTATCGACTTGGTAGAGCCCGGTGACCTGACCCCGGAGCACAAGGCCTGGCTGGAGGAGTACTTCCTCAGTCACGTCTTCCCGGTCCTGACGCCGCTCGCCATCGATCCGGCCCATCCCTTCCCGTTCCTGTCCAACCTCGGCTCCAGCATCGCACTGATGATGGTCCGCCCGCGCGACGGGCGGACGCTGCGCGCCCTCATCCGTCTGCCCTCGGTCCTCGGCCGCTTCGTGCGCCTGCCCGACATGGCCGGAGACACCACCGCGCGCTTCATCGCCATCGAGCAGCTGATCGTGCTGTTCACGGGCCGCCTGTTCCCCGGATATTTCGTGAAGGGGCAGGGGGCGTTCCGCGTCATCCGCGATTCCGACCTCGAGATCGAGGAAGAGGCGGAGGACCTCGTCCTGCATTTCGAGACCGCATTGAAACAGCGTCGGCGCGGCGTCGTCATCCGGCTCGAGGTCGAGGCCGGGATGCCTGAGGACCTTCGGGCCTTCGTCGCCGACGAACTCGAGATCGGCTACGACGCCATCTTCGTGGTGGAGGGCATGCTTGCCCTCAATGAGTTGGCGCAGATCGTCGGAATCGACCGGCCGGACCTGAAGTTCAAATCCTACAACCCACGCTTCCCTGAGCGCATCCGCGAGAGCGGCGGCGATGTCTTCGCCGCCATCCGGCAGAAGGACTTCATCGTCCACCACCCCTACGAATCGTTCGATTCGGTGGTTCAGTTCCTGGCCCAGGCTGCCCGTGACCCGAACGTGGTGGCGATCAAGCAGACCCTCTACCGCACCTCGTCGAACTCACCGATCGTGGCTGCGCTGGCTGAGGCCGCGGAACTCGGCAAGTCCGTCACAGCCCTTGTGGAGTTGAAGGCGCGGTTCGATGAGGAAGCCAATATTCGCTGGGCCCGTGACCTGGAGAAGGCCGGCGCGCAGGTGGTGTTCGGCTTCATCGAACTGAAGACCCATGCCAAGCTGTCGATGGTGGTGCGCCGCGAGGGCGACAAGCTCGTCACCTACTGCCATGTCGGCACCGGCAACTACCATCCGATCACCGCGCGGGTTTACACGGACCAGTCGTTCTTCACCGCCGATCCGGCGGTGGCGCGGGACGTCTCGCGCATCTTCAACTACATCACCGGCTATGCCGAGCCCGCCGAACTCGAGCGGATGTCGGTCTCGCCGCTGACGTTGAAGCCACGCCTGATCGAGAGCATCGCGGCCGAGGTGGCGCATGCCAAGGCCGGGCGTCCGGCCGCGATCTGGATCAAATGCAATTCCCTCGTCGACGCGCAGATCATCGACGCGCTCTACGACGCCTCACAGGCGGGCGTGCAGATCGACTGCGTGGTGCGCGGAATCTGCTGCCTGAGGCCCGGCATTCCCGGCCTCTCGGAGACGATCCGGGTCAAGTCCATCGTCGGGCGCTTCCTCGAACACGGTCGGATCTACGCCTTCGGCAACGGATTCGGCCTGCCCCATCCCAAGGCCACGGTCTCGATCTCGTCCGCCGACCTGATGAGCCGTAACCTCGACCGCCGGGTCGAGGCGCTCCTGCCCATCACCAACCAGACTGTGCACCAGCAGGTGCTGGACCAGATCATGCTCGCCAACCTTCTCGACAACCAGCAGAGCTGGCGTGTACTGGCGTCTGGTGCGAGTGAACGGGTCCAGCCTGCGGAGGGTGAGGAGCCGTTCAACGCGCACAAATACTTCATGACGAACCCGAGCCTGTCCGGTCGGGGCAAGTCCTCGAAGAAGTCGAGTCCGCGGGCGCTGAGCCGCAGGGCCCAACGTTCGTGAGCGGACGATTCCAGCAGGAGCTGGTCATGGGACTTCCTCGTGACGGCAGGTCGGGTCTAGGCTTCACGACTCAAGGAGATCCCGGCGTGCAGGACCGCGTGGAACCGGTGGCGATCATCGACATCGGCTCGAATTCCGTGCGGCTCGTGGCCTATGACGGTCTGAACCGCGCGCCGACGCCGCTCTACAACGAGAAAGTCCTGTGTGGGCTGGGCCGCAACGTGTTCAGCACGGGCCGGCTCAACGAGGAGGCGGTCCGGCGCGCGCTCAGCGCGCTCGCGCGCTTCCGCATCCTCTGCGAGACGATGAAGGTCGGCCGTGTCTTCGTGCTGGCCACGGCCGCCGCGCGCGACGCGCAGAACGGCCCGGAATTCCTCGCCGCGGCGGAGGCCGCCTGCGGCCACAGGATCGAACTCCTGTCCGGTCGGCGGGAGGCTGAGCTCTCGGCCCTCGGCGTGATTTCCGGGTTCCACACGCCGGACGGGGTCGTGGGCGATCTCGGCGGCGGCTCCCTCGAACTCGTGGACGTACGGGGCGCCACAGTAGGGCAGGGCGTGACCATGCCGCTGGGCGGCCTCGCCCTTCAGGACCTGTCCGGCGGGTCGGTGAAGAAGGCCCTCAAGATCGCCCGCGAGAACCTCGCCAAGGCGGCCCCCCAGTTGGAAACCCTGCGCGGTCGCAGCTTCTACGCGGTCGGCGGCACATGGCGGGCGTTGGCCCGCCTGCACCAGGCAGCGCGGGGCTACCCGCTCCACGTCATGCACGGCTACAGCATCGAGCCGTCGGACGAGCTGAGCTTCCTCGAAGTGGTCGAACGCACCGACGCCGCCCTGCTGCAGGACGTGGAAGCGGTCTCCGAGGCGCGCAGGCCCCTTCTCGCCTACGGTGCCGTGGTGCTGGAGGAGATCATCCGCGTCGGCCGTCCGCGTGAACTCGCCATCTCGGCGAGCGGCGTCCGCGAGGGCCTGCTGTACGAGCAGCTCGACCGCGACACGCGCCTGACCGACCCGCTTCTCGCGGCGGCGGCGGAACTCAACCGGCTCCGCGCCCGCTCGCCGGGCCATGGCGCCGATCTCATCACCTGGACCGACCGCTTCGTCGCCACCCTCGACGGGCCGGAAACCGCCGACGAGCGCCGCCTGCGCCACGCCGCCTGTCTCCTGTCGGATATCGGCTGGCGCGCGCATCCCGATTACCGGGGCGAGCAGAGCATCAACATCATCACCCATGCCGCCTTCGTGGGCATCGACCATCCGGGCCGGGCCTATCTCGCGCTGGCAGTGTATTTCCGTCACGAGGGCGTCGCTGCCGAGAAGGCGAGCCCGATGCTGCGCAGCCTCGCCGGACCACGCCTGTTCGAGCGCGCCCGGCTCCTCGGCGCGCTCCTGCGCATCGCCTTCCCGGTCTCGGCGGGGATGGAGGGAGCCCTGGCGCGCCTGCCCCTCCTCTTGGACGATCGACGGGTGACCCTGACCCTGCCGGCGGACCTGGCCGCGCTTCCCGGAGACCGCCTCCTCAACCGCGTCCGCGGTCTCGGTCGGATTCTGGGGATGGAGGGGCGGATCGCCTGTCCCTGACGTTTTGAAAACAAGCGCCGCGGGGCGGACCTCTCGACACGAGGGGTTCTCAGGACAACGGCCGTGAACGGCGCGGGCTCACGTCCGAGACTTGTCACCGGACGAGGCGAGTAGTCCCCTTATAGACGTTGTTGCTGCAATTCGCGTTCGGATTCGAGGCGCGATACTTCGAGTCGTTGTCGAGTTCGAGGCGGGACACGATGATACGAATGCAATTGGCCTCCCATACGACGTCGTTCTCGAACTCGACCTGACTGCTGGGGGCATAGATCGTCCCTTCGGCCGAGGCACCGAACTTCGAGTATATGTCGTGATCGTGGGTGTTTCTTTTGTCCGACCAGAGAACGATCCCCGCGTAAGGTCCCGTCGTCGGGGCCTTCAGCTCGAAGCTCGTCTTGCTGTGGAAGAAGATATCGCTCCCCAGCCCATCCATATAGATGATTACGTCATTGCCTTTGATCGAAGCCCCGTTCTTCAGCGTGAGCGGTCCCTTGATGACATAGACGCCTGGTGATAAAGTCACGGACGCATCGTCGATCGTTAAGCCTTTGCAGAAAGCAAAGCTTGGTTCGATCGTTTTCGCTGCCGTATCTTTATTGATCAACTTGGCACCCCCGCAAGTCTCGTTGACCGGAGGAGCCAGCGACGCATAAGGATCTGCGACCGGTACGGCTCCCGTCATGGGAGCGGGTCGTACAGTTGCCGTGCTGTGCATGCCGACCCCGCCGACGACGCGGATGCTGCTGACGTTGACGTAAGACGAGCTTCCGATCTCCAACGCGGAGTGATGCTTCGAGTTGACCTGCACGCCACAATCCGGCGCATCGATCTGTGCTCCGGGATCGATGTCGAAAGCATTGGAATGATCCGGATGGAGGATCAGGATGCACATCGGATTGGCGAGTGCGATCGCGCTCGCGGAGATCTCCCAGAAATCAGAGCCGAAGAGCTTCGCGAACGAGGTCTTGAAGCTGTTTCCCTTGGCCGTCGTTCGCGATGCCGTGACGCGTACGGCATTGGCGTTCTCGTCGACGGTGAAGGCGCCGTTTTCCCACTTTCCGAACTCCAGATCGGCATTGGTGACGAGTTGATCGACGGTCGGCCGGTTCTGCCGCGCATAGAGCTGCGCCGTCGCCAGGGCCGCGCTCCGGTCCGCCGCCCCGATGTAGCTGGCCGTGGCGAGAGCCGCGGCCTCGGCGCTGGTCATGAGAGTATTCTTCTCGAGGACCGCCGCTCCGAAATCGATGACGAGCCCCCCGACCCCCACCATCACCGGTAGGACGAAGGCAAAGATCAGGGCGACGTTTCCGCCGCGGCCTGCCGAAAAGGCGCGGATATGGGAGGGACGGAGTTTCGTCATTCCGCCAGACTCCGCATGACGGCCCGCGACGTGACGCCGGCCGAAAAACCGCCGAACGGTGTGATCTTGGCCATTTCGGCCTTGGTGATCTCAATGGTGACGACGACATCCCGGTCGGCTTCGTCCCCTTTGGTGGCGGGATCGATATTGGCCGTTGCGACGACGCCGGGATCGTCCAGAGAATGAGATTCAGCGAACTGCTTTGCCTCCGCAGCGGTCATGTATCCCACCGCCACGCCACGTGCGGCCTCCCGCGCAGAGGTCGAGATTGTGGTGTGGGTCCGTATAAAGATTGCGACGGTAAAGAACGCCCCCAGCATCAGAAGCAGAACGGGTGCGATCAAGGCGAATTCGACCGCCGATACACCTTGGCGATCCATGATGAGGGATCGAGTTTGCCGAAAAAATCCGCCAACTCCGCCGGTCCATACCATGCTAAAATACGCTCTGCTATCGAGTATCAAACTCATCCAGCATAAACACAGAATTGTTAATTGATTTATCTTGATTAAGAGATACTTTGTAGGCAAAAGCAGAATCTATTATGTAGTCAGCCGCCGTGGTGGGAGCCGAAATTCCGCTATGCCGATGCGGTCAGGCGATCGCGTCGCAAGGGAGCCGGCGCCGAACGGGCCTGTCAGGGGAGCCCTGTCGGGACACAAGCTGGCCGAACGGCCTAGTCACCCCCCCCCCGGAGAGGTCCAATACGGGCAGCCTCCGTCATTGCCGTCGTCTTCACGAGGCGACGACCGGAAATTCCGGCCGCTGCCTCGGTGTCTTCACGCCGGCCTGTCCGCGAAGATCGACTTCTTGACGATGGCGTGGACGCCCCAATTGCCGTCCACCACCTGGGTGATGCCAAAATCGACGGCGATGGACATGAGCGAGATCGCCTCGTCCTCGGTGAGCCCCTTCGCCTGCATCAGGAAGGATCGCATCTTACGGAAGGCGTCGCGCATGGCGAGGTCGATGGAGGATTTGGCGAAGATCTCGCTCTGCGCCTCAGGGCCGAGATCGGCGAGGTAGTTCGGGTAACTGAAGCCGGACAGCACCCAATCCTCTGACGTCTCGATCATCGGGAAATCGAGGGATTCGAGCGCGGTACCGGCCAGGTCGGCCTTCTTGTGCAGGATGAACTGGAACGTGCCGGTGAGCGAGCATTCGATGGCCGTGCCGCAAAGCTCGGAATCGCCCTGGCTCGCATGCGGGTCGCCCACCGAGAAAAGGGCGCCCGGCACTGCCACCGGGTAATACATCGTCGCGCCCTTGCCGATGCGCCAATTGTCGATATTGCCGCCGGTGTAGCTCGGTGGAATCGAGTTCACCATGTCGGCTTCCTTGGGCGCGAGGCCCATCGTGCCGAAATGCGGGCGGATCGGCACGCGCACGCCCTTGAGCACGTCGAAGTTGCGCTGTGTCTTGGTGTGGTCGACGGGGATGCCTGGATAATCGATGGTCGGATGCGCTACGCCGAATGGATCGGTGACGCCGGGCCAGCGAAAATTGTAGACCGCCTTCGCCCAATCGCGCGCGCCGGTAGCGTCGACCTCGTAGATGGTGACGACCTCGCGCGACCGGTCGCCGGTGATCATGTCCTTGTAATGGTAGCCCCACCAGGCGGCGGCGTTGCTGCCGAAGCTGCGCCCTTTGAAGGCGGGGTTGGCGCAGGGGCGCGGCGCCACGTCGAGGATGCGGACCTCCAGCACATCGCCGGGCTCGGCGCCTCGGATCGCCACCGGGCCAGTGCAGATATGCACGCCGAGCCCTCCGCCCGGTCCGAGCGGGCCGGTTTCCGGTCCGGCGCCCCGGCGGGCCACGCCCTTCTTCTCCTTGGTCCAGAGGAATACGCTCTCGGCGCCGGGATCTCCCGTCACCATGCGCTCGGCATCGTCGTTGGCGTGGTGGGTCAGGGTCTCGATCGTGACGTAGTCGCCGGAGGCGATCTCGACTTGGGGCTTCAGCAGCTTCGAGAAATAACCCCAATGCACCGTCTCGGCCGTTGCCGGCAGGTGGTAATGCGCCGTTTGTTTGATGCCCTTGGCACTGGCTTGCGCCAGGGCGGGGCCGACGAGGGACAAGCCGCCTGCGGCCAGTGCCGCGGCACCTCCAGTCGCGACGAATCCGCTCTTGAGAAAGGCACGCCGCTCGGGTGCGAGATCGCCGAGGAACCGCTGCCGATGTTCGGCGAAATGCGCGCAGTTGGGATCGTCACCGAGGCACATGGACTTCTCCGATGGGAAGGCTCGTCCTGAGTCCTGTATGCAATCCGTCGGCCAAGGAGTTTCCTCCGGATTGGGCGGCTGCTTCGGCGCCATGGGCCCGGCCATCGCCTACGGCGAGCGACAAGCCTGATCCTATCCCCAAGCGACAGGGACACGACAAAAAGGCCCCCGGACCATTCGATCCGGGGGCCTTTGCGATGACGATGCCGGAAGGTTCGAGACGACCGGCCAGGGCGTCCTATTCCGAGAGCGGGGTCACTCCCGGCTCGGCCGCGGCTGCCCTCGATTCCACGGAGGTCGCTTGCGCTTCCACCACCGCTGCAGCCGTGACGTTAACGATGCCCCTCGCCGTCACGGAGGGCGACAGGATGTGAGCGGGCTTCGCCGGTCCGATCAGGAGCGGCCCCACCGGAAGAGCATCGGCGAGAACCTTCGAGAACTGGAAGGCGATGTTGGCCGCATCGAGATTGGGGAAGATCAGCACGTTGGCCGCACCCTTGAGGGGTGAACCCGGCAGCACCCGGTCGCGGATCAGGTCGGACAGGGCACTATCGGCCTGCATCTCGCCATCCACCTGAAGTTCGGGCTTGCGAGCCTGGATCAGGCCCAGCGCGGTGCGCATCTTGATGGCCGAGCGGGAATCGGACTGGCCGAAATCCGAATGGCTCAGAAGAGCGATCTTCGGCGTCATGCCGAACCGCGAGACATGCCCGGCGCAGGCCACCGCGACATCGGCGATCTCCTCGGCGGTCGGATCCGGACGGACATGGGTATCGGCCAGGAAGAACGCGCCCTTCTTCGTGATGACGAGGCTCATGGCGGCAAAGTCGAGCACGCCCGGCGCGAGACCGATCACGTCGCGGATCACCCGCAGACGTGTCTCGAACCGGCCCTCCAGGCCGCAGATCAGCGCGTCCGCCTCGCCCCGGCGCACGGCGACCGCGCCGATCACCGTGGAATTCGTCCGCACCAGGGTGCGGGCGGCGTCCGGAGTAATGCCGCGCCGGCCCGCCGCCTCGAGATAGGTGGCGACATAGTCCCGGTAGCGCGGATCGTCCTCGGGATCGATCAGGTCGAAATCGGTGCCCTGCTTGATCGAGAGCCCGAAGCGCTTGATCCGGGTCTCGATGACACGCGGGCGGCCGACCAGAATGGGCCGCGCCACCTGATCCTCGACGATGGCCTGGGCGGCGCGGAGCACACGCTCGTCCTCGCCTTCGGCGTAGATGACGCGCTTGGGCGCTTCCTTGGCCTTGGAGAAGATCGGCTTCATGATGAAGCCCGAGCGGTGGACGAACCGGTCGAGGCTGTCGGCATAGGCCTGGATGTTCTCGAGCGGACGGCCGGCGACGCCGGAATCCATCGCGGCCTTGGCCACGGCCGGCGCGATCCGCAGGATCAAGCGCGGATCGAACGGGCTCGGGATCAGCGAATGCCGGCCGAAGGGCCGGGCCTCGCCGCCATAGGCGCGGGCGACCACGTCGGACGGGGTCTCACGGGCGAGCGCGGCGATGGCCTTCACGGCGGCCTGCTTCATTTCCTCGTTGATCGAGGTGGCGCCGACATCGAGGGCGCCCCGGAAGATGTAGGGGAAGCAGAGGACGTTGTTGACCTGATTGGGGAAGTCCGAACGCCCGGTGCAGATCATCGCGTCGGGGCGCTTCTCCTGCGCCAGGTCCGGCATGATCTCAGGGTAGGGGTTGGCCAGCGCCATGATCAGCGGCTTCTCGGCCATCTTCTCCAGGTATTCCGGCTTCAGCACGCCACCGGCCGAGAGGCCGATGAACACGTCGGCACCCGGAATGACCTCGGCCAGGGTCCGGGCCTCGGTCTCCTGCGCGTAGACGTCCTTCCAGCGATCCATCAACTCGGTGCGGCCCTTGTAGACCACGCCCTTGATGTCGGTGACCGTGATGTTCTCGACACGGGCCCCGAGCGACACGAGCAAGTTCAGGCAGGCCAAAGCCGCCGCACCCGCGCCCGAGGTCACGATCCGGACCTCCGGAAGCTGCTTGCCGGCGAGTTCGAGGGCGTTGAGCACACCCGCCGCGACGATGATCGCCGTGCCGTGCTGGTCGTCGTGGAAGACGGGGATGTTCATCCGCGCCCGACACTGCTCCTCGACCTCGAAACACTCGGGAGCCTTGATGTCCTCGAGGTTGATGCCGCCGAAGGTCGGCTCGAGGGAGCAGACCACGTCCACGAGCTTCGACACGTCGGTCTGGTCGACCTCGATATCGAACACGTCGATATCGGCGAACTTCTTGAACAGGACGGCCTTGCCCTCCATCACCGGCTTCGAGGCCAGCGGGCCGATATTGCCGAGGCCGAGCACGGCGGTCCCGTTGGTCAGCACGGCGACCAGGTTCTGGCGGATGGTGAGGTTGGCCGCCTCCTGCGGATCCTCGTAAATCGCCATGCAGGCGGCGGCGACGCCGGGCGAGTAGGCCAGCGCCAGATCTCGCTGGTTGCCCAGCGGCTTCGTCGCCTGGATCTCGAGCTTTCCGGGCCGGGGTAGACGATGGTAGACGAGGGCTCCGGACTTGAGATCGTCAGACATATTGTCGCCCATGAGCCTCACTCCCTCACTGACGGGCCTTTTCGGCTCCGCCGGACTCTCCCGCCGGACGTCGGGATGCGTTGGTTGACGTCCCTGTTGCACCGCCTGCGGAGTGGGCGCAACCCGCACAACCAAACCCGGATCCACCTCGAGAAATTGGTGAAAACTTACGGTTTCTCCATCGGGGAATACTCCTATGGCCGTCCCAAAGTGCGGTTCCCGGAAGCTGGGCGGCACCTTACGATCGGGCGGTATTGTTCCATCGCCGACAAGGTCGAGATCCTTCTCGGGGGCGGGCATCGCCTCGACTGGGCGACCACCTATCCTTTCGCAGCCATGGCGGGGCTGTGGCCGGGGGTGGACGCGTCGGTCGACGACCAGGCATCACGCGGCGACGTGACGATCGGCAGCGACGTCTGGCTCGGCTCCGGTTGCCTGATCCTGTCGGGCGTCACCATCGGACATGGAGCGGTGATCGGGGCCCATGCCGTCGTCTCCCGCGACGTGCCGCCCTATGCGGTGGTGGTCGGCAATCCTGGCCGGGTGGTGCGCTCCCGCTTCGATCCGGGTCTGGTGGCGGGCCTGTTGGAGACGGCTTGGTGGGAGCTCGATCCCGCAACGATCCGCCCGCTCGTGCCGCTGCTCCAGAGCGATCGTGTCGCCGAGTTGATTGCGGCCGCGCGCGCGGCACGGGCGGCCGGCGTTGCGGGCGCCGCCTGAATCCCTTACCCGGACTGTTTCATACCCACACTGACGATCGATCGACTTCAAGGCACAGACGATGTCCGACACGCCTCCCGACCGCCTCGCGGTGAACCCCAACAGCCCGTTCTACAACGAGGCCATCCTCGAACGCGGCATCGGCATCCGTTTCAAGGGCGTCGAGAAAACCAATGTCGAGGAATACTGCGTCAGCGAGGGCTGGGTCCGCCTGTCGGCCGGCAAGACCCTGGATCGGGCCGGCAACCCGATGACGGTGAAGCTGAAGGGCCCGGTGGAGCCCTATTTCCGGGACGACGCAGCGGAAGGCTGAAGGCAGTCAACCCGACGCCGTGTCCAATGGGAACGGCACCGGCTCCCTGATCGCGGGACCTTCACCGCGATCCGGCGGGCCTTAGCCCTCCCGCTTCCGGCACTCTCCCGCGTAATTCCGCAGGGCCTCCGCCACCAGGGCGTCGATCTGACTTTCTGTCTTCGGCTGGCGGATGACGAGGCTCGTCACCGAATCCGGATGGTTCGCCCGCTGCTTCGGGGTTCGCGCATGGTTCGAGACGCGCAGGGCGAAGACGCTGCCCTCCGGCTTGAGATAGACGCTGTCGCCGCGCGTGTTGCGGGCGACAATCAGGAAGCCATGTGACGCGACGCCGGCCACGGCGCGGGCCAGGGCGTCCGTTGGATTGAGCAGGGTCATGCCAGCCCTTCCTGCGCGAGAGCCGTGCGGCCACGAATAGCGGCGAGGGCGCCCGCGGTCGAACCGGCATAGCGTTCGAGCAATTGCCGGCGGAAGCTCAAGGAGGCCAGAGCTGCCTTCGGGGCGTTCACGGCAAGCATCCGGGAGCTCGGATCGGGCAGACCATATTTGCGTGAAACGTAGGCCCGTGACCAGGCCTGGTGCCAGCGGGTGCGGAAGACCCGGCCCGGCTCAGGCGCGGATGAACGCCCGCGCCCATGCAAGGCGACCGCCCCGTGAATATGGACCAGGGAGCGACCGGCATCGGCGACCCGGCGACACAAGTCGTCATCTTCATAGAACAGGAAGATGTTCGGATCGAACCCGCCGAGGTCGAGGAACAGGTCGCGCCGGATCATCAGGCAGGCGCCCGACAGGAAGGGCGCACAGGCATCGCCCTCGGGCAAGGCACGGTTGCCTGGCGGATTGGTCAGATAGGGCGCGAGCAGCGAGCGCGGCTGGTAGAAGAAGCGCCCGTCCGGCTCCATCAGGCGCGGCGCCAGCAGCCCGGCATCGGGATAGGCGGCGGCGGCCCGCAGCAGGGCATCGACCGCTCCTGCCTGAACCACGATGTCCGGGTTGAGAATGAGCACGCGCTCGGCGCGCTCGGCGGCCCGGATCCCGATGGTATTGGCCCGACCGTAGCCCTCGTTGCGGAGGTTGCGGACCACTTTTGCGCCGGCCGCCTCGGCGACGCTCGCCGAGGCATCACGGCTCGCATTGTCGACCACGACGGCAGGCACATGCTCCGCCGCCAGGGCCGCGAGGCACGACGGAAGCGCATGGGCGCTGTCATGGGCAACGACGATGGCGACGAGGGAAGGCATCGTGGCCGGCCGGGCGAAGGTTTCTCAGCCCTGCTTCTCCGGCAGGTTGAGACGGATGTGGAGCTCGCGCAGCTGCTTCGGAGTCGCCTCGGCAGGGGCCCCCATCATCAGATCCTCGGCGCGCTGGTTCATCGGGAACAGCACCACCTCACGCAGGTTCTGCTCGCCGCAGAGCAGCATGACGATGCGGTCGATTCCCGGTGCGATGCCGCCGTGCGGCGGGGCGCCGAGTTTCAGGGCATTGAGCATGCCGCCGAACTTCTCCTCCAGCACCTCCTGGCCGTAACCGGCCAGACCGAAGGCCTTCTCCATCACCTCGGGGCGGTGGTTACGGATCGCGCCGGAGGACAGCTCCGTGCCGTTGCAGACGATGTCGTACTGGAACGCCTTGATGCCGAGGATCTTTTCGGACTCGCTCGGATCGAGGGCGAGGAACTCCTCGCGGTCGAAATTCGGCATCGAGAACGGGTTGTGGGAGAAGTCTATCCGCTTCTCGTCCTCGTTCCACTCGTACATCGGGAAGTCGGTGATCCAGCAGAACGCGTACTGATCCTTGTCGGAGAGGTTCAGCTCGTCCGCGATGCGGATGCGGGCCTTGCCGGCCAGAGCCGCGGCCTTGGCCTCGGTACCGGCGGAGAAGAACACGGCGTCGCCGGCCTTCGTGCCGGTCTTTTCGCGGATGAGGGCCTGGATCTCCGAAGGAATGAACTTGGCGATCGGGCCCTTGCCGGTGACCGTGCCGTTGTCGTCCTCGAAGATGATGTAGCCGAGGCCCGGCGCGCCCTCGGAGCGGGCGAAGTCGTTGAGCTTGTCGAAGAACGAGCGCGACTGCGTCGCCGCCCCCGTCGCCGGGATGGCGCGAACGACCCCGCCGGACTTGATCACGCCCTTGAAGGCCTTGAACTCGACCTCGTCGCGGGCGAACTCGTCCGTCACGTCGGCGATGATCAGCGGGTTGCGCAGATCCGGCTTGTCGACGCCGTATTTCAGCATCGCCTCGGCATAGGGGATGCGCGGGAAGGTCTCGGTGACGCGCTTACCCTCGGCGAATTCCTTGAAGACGTCGCGCAGGACCGGCTCCACCGACTGGAACACGTCCTCCTGGGTGACGAAGCTCATCTCGATGTCGAGCTGGTAGAACTCGCCCGGCGAGCGGTCGGCGCGGGCATCCTCATCGCGAAAACACGGCGCGATCTGGAAGTAGCGGTCGAAGCCGGCGATCATCGTCAGCTGCTTGAACTGCTGGGGGGCCTGCGGCAGCGCGTAGAACTTGCCAGGGTGCACGCGGGACGGCACCAGATAGTCACGCGCGCCTTCCGGGCTGGAGGCGGTGAGGATCGGCGTCTGGAACTCGAAGAAGCCGCCCTCGCGCATACGGCGGCGGAGCGAATCGATGATCGCGCCGCGCTTCATGATGTTGGCGTGCAGCTTGTCACGGCGCAGATCGAGGAAGCGGTACTTGAGCCGCGTCTCCTCCGGGTATTCCTGGTCGCCGAAGACCGGCACCGGCAATTCGCCGGCGGGGCCGAGAACCTCGATGTCGTCGATATAGACCTCCACCGTTCCGGTGGGCAGGTCGGCATTCTCGGTTCCCGCAGGGCGCGTGCGCACGCGGCCGTCGATGCGGATCACCCATTCCGAGCGGGCGAGGTTGGCGGTCTTGAACGCCTTCGAATCGGAGTCGACCACGCATTGGGTGCGACCGTAATGGTCGCGCAGATCGATGAAGAGCACGCCGCCATGATCGCGGATGCGATGGCACCAGCCGGAAAGGCGAACGGTCTCGCCGACGTCGGACGGGCGGAGCGCCCCGCAGGTATGGGTACGATAACGGTGCATGACGGGCTCTTCAGATTGAGCGGCGCACCATTCACGCGAGGGCGGGCAAGTCAAGGCGAAGGCGATCCCACCCCACGCGGCGGAGCCCGTAGGCGGCAGCGGGGACGAGCCCGGAACGGGCACCGTCGAGGCCCTGGAAACGAGGGCAGGACCTTTCGAAAACGAGGGTGAATCCCCATATCAGGTCCATGAATGCAAACGCATTTTTCGATATTTTGAACGAGGCCGCCGCTCCTGTCGAACGCCGGAAGACTGCCGAACAGGGCGAACACAAGCACGGCGCGTGGCAGGTTCTGCCGCTCGAAGGCCGCTACGAGATCGTCTACGAGGATTCCCGTGGCCTCTGGAGTACGCGGAGCCTGAGCGCGCGAGAGTTGAGGCTCGGACCCGGCCGGACGCTGCTGGGCGGTATCGACCGCGCACGCGGCGGCTATCGCGGCTTTCGGGTGGACCGGATCCGGCGCCTGTCCGAGGAAGGCGGCCCCCGGATGAATGCCGGCATCCTCGACTGGCTTCTCGCCCGTGCCGAGGCCCAGAGGCGCGAGCGTGCCGAACTGGTGCGCAGCCTCGCTCGCCGGAACCGGTCCCGCAAGCGTGCCGCCTGACGAGGCAAGTGCAGCACGGGATGTCGGGGATAGGCGCGCGCGGCGCGAGATACGATCTCGCCTCACGCGTCAACCTCCGATATAGCCGGCTCTCATGGACCTCATAGCTACCACGCCGGCCCTCGCCGAGGCTTGCAGCCGTTTCGCCGGACAGCCGTTCGTTACCGTCGACACGGAGTTCATGCGGGAGACGACCTACTACCCCAAGCTCTGCCTCATCCAGATGGCGGGGCCGGACGGGTCGGGCGTGCTCGTCGACCCGTTGTCTCCCGATATCGACCTCGCGCCATTCTTCGCGCTGATGGCCGACGAGAGCGTGGTCAAGGTGTTCCACTCGGCACGCCAGGATCTCGAGATCATCTGGCTGCTCGGCGGGCTGCTGCCGCAGCCGTTCTTCGATACGCAGGTCGCCGCCATGGTCTGCGGCTACGGCGACTCGGTCTCCTACGAGCAGCTGGTCAACGACGTCGCCAAGGCCAAGATCGACAAGTCGTCCCGCTTCACCGACTGGTCGCGCCGTCCGCTCTCGGACGCCCAGTCGAGCTACGCCCTCTCCGACGTGACCCATCTGGTGACGATCTACGAGGTGCTGGCCGGCAAGCTTCTCTCCACCGATCGCGGCGAGTGGCTCGACGAGGAGATGAGCGTCCTGACCTCGCCGGAAACCTACAAGGCCGACCCGGCCCAGGCCTGGCGCCGGCTCTCCGGCCGCATGCGCAAACCGCGCGAAATCGCGGTTCTGGCCGAGGTGGCGGCCTGGCGCGAACGCGAGGCCCAGACCCGCAACGTGCCGCGCGGGCGAATCCTCAAGGACGAGGCGGTGATCGACATCGCCACCTCCGCGCCTCGCAGCGTCGAGGCCCTGGGACGCCTCCGCTCGATCCCGGCGGGTTTCGAACGCTCGCGCACCGGAGCCGACATCCTGGCCGCCGTGGAGCGCGGCTTTCAGCGTGACCTCTCCGAGATTGCCTTGCCCGAGCGCAGCCGGGGCCGGGGCGGCAACGGCGCCGTGGTCGAATTGCTGAAGGTCCTGCTCAAGGCGGTCTGCGAGGCCGAGGACGTGGCGCCCAAGATCGTCGCCACGATGGATGACCTCGAAGCGATCGCGGAAGACGACGAGGCCGACATCGCGGTGCTGCAGGGATGGCGCCGGACGCTGTTCGGCGAGAAGGCGCTTGCCCTCAAGGCAGGCCGCCTGGCCCTCTCGGCCCAGGGTGGGCGGATCGTGGTGCGCGCGCTGGATTGATCCAGGCCTCGCGTCCCCCCCGCCTGGGGAAGGGGAGCCGCATGCGCGGCTCGCCCGTCCTCAATTCGCCTTCGCGCTGACGTCCAACCTGTCGAGCACGGCACCCGGCGTCGGGGCCGCACTGAATTCGAGCATGCCGATGCCGCCGGCATTCTTCGCCTTGGCGCTGAGCAGGAACGTGCCCGGCCGGGTCACGAACTGGCCCAGAGCCGCGCCGATGGCCTTGGCGCCGGCGGAATTGCCGAGGATCGCCGGAACGCCGAACGTGGTCGCGGTCACGTATTCCTGGGTCAGTTCCTCCGGCTTGAGGCTCAGGCTCTTCGACTGAGAGGCGATGAAGCGCTCGAACAGGCCGCTATTCTCGATCCGCAGGTCGAGGGTCTTGGCAGTCGCCCCCAGCATGGCGAAGGTCGAGACGCTCGGATCCGGGTCGAACACCGCCGGGCCGATACCGCCCAGGATGCCGTTGACCTTCACGCTGCCCATGTCCTTGCCCGACACCGACACCTCGCTGAAGGAGAGTTCCTTGGCGGCCTCGTTCCAGGCCGTGTCGGCGACGACGTTCAGGTCGAGGTCGCGATAGCCGTAAGCGCCGAGGGAGCCGAGCCCCGGAATTCCGGCCACCGCCGTAGCGGGCAGGGTGAGTCCCGAGAGGGTGGCCCGGCCGGTGGTCGGCAGGCCGTCGCGCAGCGGCCCGAAGGCGAAGGCACCGTCACGCAGGCCGATCTGCGTGGGAGCCGTCGCGACGGGGGGGAGCGCGGGAGCAGCAGCGGGCTTGCCAGCAGAATTGCCGGGGGGCTTCGGCGCGGCGGGTGCCCCGTCCGGCGGCAGGTCGAGGCGCAGGTCCTTCACTGCCAGGGTGCCGAGCACCGGAGTCATCTGCCGCAGATCCGCTTCGGTCGGCTCCCCGGCCTGAGCCGAGAGCTTCCGCATGGCCGCCACGGTCGGAGCGAAGGAGAAGCCCGCGAAGGACATACGCGAGAGCTTGCCACTGGCTTCGCCCGCCGTGAAGCCGAGATCCTCGAAGGTCAGGTTTCCGGAGGTGAAGGCCATGCGTCCCATGGTCATCGCCATGGGTTCACCGTCATGGGTCTGATTGACCGTGAGCCCGCTGGCCTGGAACGAGCCGACGGAGAACCCGTCCATCAGGTCCGCCACGGTTCCGAGGATCCGCGCCTTGTCGGCGGAGGCGGGCTGTGTCGGGTCCACACGGGACATCGCCTCCAGCGCGCCCGTCCATGTCGCGGGAATCTGTCGGCCGCTGACGTCGCTACCCTCGAGACGGGCGATCTTCACCAGAGTGCCCTCGGCCTCCATCACAATGTCGGCGGCCGAGAAATTGCCGTAGATCCGGAGCATCGGGCTCTTGGCGTCGCCTGCCTCGCCGTAAAGCCGCGCCATCGCGGCGAGATCGACGTCCTTCATGTCGATGCGGCCGTAACTGGCGCTGTGTCTCGCCTCACCCCCATCCTCCGCCGCCGTCACCCCAGCGGCACTCGCCTGGGCGATACGGCCGCCGCGCACGTCCTTGGCCGTCACGTCGCGATAGGTCGCCGTCTGGGCCTTGGTACCGATCCGGGTCTCGGAACGAAGCTCCGGGATCACGATGCTGGCAGCATCGAACTTGGCCAGACGCGCGGCCAGAGGCTCGGGGCCGGATTTCAGAAGAGCGAGCAGATCGTCCTTCGTCAGACGCGTACCGCTGACGATGACCTGCGGTGCGGTGAGGGTCGTACCACCGAACGTCATCGTCACGTTCTGGAGCGTGACGTCCTGCACGGCGGACGCCGCCTCCTGGGCCGTGGCCGGCAATGGGCCCATCGGGCCACCTCCGCCAAGGGCAAGGAGGGCAGAGACCGAAAGGCCGGCCGCCCGCATGAGGAAGGGACGGCCTTGTGGGACGTTCATGAGCAGATCCGGGGCGCTGCGGAAAAGGCGCTTCGTGCAACGGTGCCGCGCCGAACCGCATCCGTGCCGCAGTTTCCGCGGCGAGGCAATCGCGCTGCCGCACGCCGCGATGTGACGGAAAGACGATGGCTCAGAGCGAGAACGACGTACCGCAGCCGCAGGAGGCTGTGACCTGAGGGTTCTCGATCTTGAAGGACTGGCCGATCAGGTCGTTGGCGAAATCGATGGTCGAGCCGCTCATGTATTCGAGGGACACAGGGTCGACGAGGACGGTCGCGCCATCCCGTTCGATCACCATGTCGTCATCGGCGCGGGAGCGCTCGATGTCGAAGGCATAGGAGAAGCCCGAGCAGCCGCCACCATTGACGCTGATCCGCAGGGACGCACCGGGAGGCTCGGTCCCCATGATCTCGTTGATGCGCTTGGCCGCGCGGGGGGTCAGGGTAATGTCGGCCATCGTGATGCTCTTGGGTTCTCGTCGATTGCCAGAAGCGCTAGCCCACACAAGATATGCGCCGTAGAGACGCGCTGCAACGCGGTAGGAGCCTGGCGCGAAATGACGGGTTCGGGAGGTGACGTGCGGCACAGGGGCGAACGCTGGCGGGCGCGCTACGCCACCGATCCGGCAGCCACGCGCGGGCGGCTGATCCCGGAGGCGGTCTCGCCCACCCGCAGCGACTTCCAGCGCGACCGCGACCGGATCATCCATTCGGCCGCTTTCCGGCGCCTGAAGCACAAGACCCAGGTCTTCGTCCATCACGAGGGCGACCATTACCGGACCCGCCTCACCCATACGCTCGAAGTCAGCCAGATCGCACGGGCCCTCGCCCGTGCCCTCGGCCTCGACGAGGATCTCGCGGAGGCGCTGGCGCTGTCCCACGACCTCGGCCACACCTGTTTCGGGCATACCGGCGAGGACGCCCTCGATGCGCTGACGAAAGGCCATGGCGGGTTCGACCACAACGCCCAGGCGCTGCGCATCGTGACCCGGCTCGAGCGGCGCTATGCCGGATTCGACGGGCTCAATCTCGCCTGGGAGACCCTGGAGGGCCTCGTCAAGCACAACGGGCCTCTGCTGACGCCCGAGGGAGCCCCGACCGCGCGCTGGGCCGAGCGGGGGATTCCCGCCGCGATCCTCGAATACGACGCCGTTCACGATCTCGAACTCGGCCGCTTCGCCGGACCGGAAGCGCAGGCGGCGGCGCTGGCCGACGACATCGCTTATGACAGCCACGACCTCGATGACGGCCTGCGCGCCGGTCTGTTCGAACTCTCCGACCTGGAAGAGGTGCCGTTCCTCGCCAGGCTGATGGAAGAGATCGACGCTCTGCATCCCGGGCTGGAACCCTCGCGAAAGATCCACGAACTGGCGCGTCGCGTCATTACCCGCTTCGTCGAGGACGTGATCGCGGAGAGCACGCGCCGGATCGAGGTCCTGGCGCCGATGTCGGTAGAGGACATTCGTGGGGCATCGGCACCGGTCGTCGCCTTCTCACCGGCACTGGCGGAGGCGGACACGACGATCAAGCGCTTCCTCTACGCGCGGATGTACCGCCACCCGAGCGTGCTGGCGGTGCGGGCGCAGGCCGACATCATCGTCGCGGATCTGTTCGGCGCCTTCACGGCGAACCCGGCAGCCATGCCCGAGGAATGGCGGGTCGGGCTCGATGGCGCAGGGGAGGGGCGCATCGCCCGCCGGGTCGCCGACTACATCGCCGGCATGACCGACACTTACGCCGTGCTCGCCCACAAGCGCCTGTTCGCGACGACGCCGGACCTGCACTGGAGCCCGGAGAGCCGGGGCCTGCCGCTGGCGGAAGGATAGCGGCCGAGATTTCGGGACGATTCATGCGCATCTGCTTCATCGGCGACAGTTTCGTGAACGGGGTCGGTGACGACACCTGTCTCGGATGGACGGGCCGTCTCTGTGCCGAGGCCCGCCGCGCCGGCTGGGACGTCACGCATTACAATCTGGGAATTCGCCGCGACACCAGCCTCGACATCCACCGCCGCTGGAGAAGCGAGGCCGAAGCCCGGCTGCCCGAGGGGCTGGACGGCCGGCTTGTCTTTTCGTTCGGCGCAAACGACTGCACGCTCGTCGATGGCCGAATCCGCGTCCCTCATGACCGCTCCCTCGACACGGCGGAGAAGATTCTCGGAGACGCCGCCGGTTGGCGAAGAACCCTGATGATCGGTCCGCTTCCCGTCTGCGACGATCCAGCGACGGATGCGCGAATTCAGGCTCTGTCGCGGGACATCGCTCCTCTTTGCGCCCGACTCGATGTCCCGTTCCTGCCGGTCTTCGGCATGGCGACAGAATCCGACGCATGGACCAGCGAGGCTGCAGCGGGGGACGGAACGCACCCCAATGCCAAAGGCTACGCGGCTCTGGCCAGCGCCGTGTCCGACTGGGAAGCTTGGCGCGCCTGGTTCTGAATGTCCCTCACGGAACGTCCGATGTGCCGTTTTGAGCTGAGCGAGATCCGGCCGTGACGGGAGTTTGGCGACGCCTCGTGAAGCGCCGGGTCGATGAGGAGCCAGGAAGTGCGATGGGCGGCCTCCCGTGACACCTGCCTCCCGTGACACCTGCCCCCCGCGTTGGTATGCCGCCGCATTGAGGCGCAAGCCGTCGTGACGATGCGGCATGGCGCGAGCGGAATAGATATCCCATGAACATCTTCGCCACCTTCGAGGCGCGCGTGCGCGAAGCGCTCGAGAGCCTGACCCGGTCCGGGACGCTGCCCGAGGGGCTCGATCTCTCCCGCGTGGTGGTCGAGCCGCCGCGCGACGCCACGCACGGCGACCTCGCCACCAACGCGGCCCTGGTCCTCGCCAAGGAGGCCCGAACCAATCCGAAGGCGCTCGGCGAAGCGCTGGCGGCGGAGCTTCGGCAGGATCCCCGCGTGGTCGAGGCGAGCGTGGCCGGACCGGGCTTCATCAACCTGCGCCTGACGCCCGAGACCTATCACGAGGTCGTGCGTGCCGCGCTCGGCGAGGGCACCGAGTATGGCCGCGCTCGGATGGGCGGCGGCAAGGTCAACATCGAATACGTCTCGGCCAACCCCACCGGACCGATGCATGTGGGCCATGGTCGCGGGGCGGTATTCGGCGACGCGCTGGCGAACCTGCTCGTGGCGGCCGGCCGCGACGTGACGCGCGAGTACTACATCAACGATGCCGGCGCGCAGGTCGACGTGCTCGCCCGGTCCGCGTTCCTGCGCTACCGCGAGGCCCTGGGCGAAGAGGTCGGCCCTGTGCCCGAAGGCCTCTATCCCGGCGACTATCTCGTGCCGGTGGGCAAGGCGCTCGCCGAGAAGCACGGACGCGCGCTCCTCGACGCGCCGGAATCCGACTGGCTGCCGCAGGTGCGGGCGGATGCCATCGCCGCGATGATGGACCTGATCCGGGGCGATCTCGACCGGCTCGGCATCCACCATGACGTGTTCTTCTCCGAAGCTACCCTCAAGGAGGCGGTGCCCGTCCTCCTGGCGGAACTCCGCGCAAAAGGTCTCGTCTACGAGGGCCGGCTTCCGCCGCCGAAGGGCCAGCTTCCCGAGGATTGGGAGGACCGCGAGCAGACCCTGTTCCGCACGGTGGAGTTCGGCGACGACGTCGACCGGCCGCTGCTGAAATCGGACGGCTCGTTCACCTATTTCGCCTCCGACATCGCCTATCACCGCGACAAGATCCGGCGCGGCGCCACGGACCTGATCGACGTCCTCGGGGCCGATCACGGCGGCTACGTCAAGCGCATGCAGGCGGCGGTGAAGGCGGTGAGCGACGGCGACGCCACTCTCGACGTCAAGCTGTGCCAGCTCGTGCGTCTCCTGCGAGCCGGCGAGCCGGTGAAGATGTCGAAGCGCGCGGGCGAGTTCATCACCCTTGCCGAGGTGGTCGACGAAGTCGGCCGCGACGCGATCCGTTTCATGATGCTCTACCGCAAGAACGACGCGACCTTGGATTTCGACCTCGCCAAGGTGGTGGAGCAATCCAAGGACAACCCGGTCTTCTACGTCCAGTACGCCCATGCCCGCTGCGCCTCGGTGTTCCGGCAGGCAGGCGAGGCCATGCCGGACGAGGATTTTTCCGTCGCCGGCCTAGCCGACGCGGACCTGACGCTCCTTGCCGATTCCGCGGAAATCGAGATCATGCGGTTGATCGCCCAGTACCCCCGGGTGATCGAAGCGGCGGCTGCGGCGCACGAGCCACATCGTGTGGCATTCTACCTCTACGAGCTCGCAAGTTCCCTGCATGGTTTCTGGAACAAAGGCAAAGACCTGCCGCAATTACGGTTTATTAATCCAAACGACCGAAACTCGACACGGGCAAGACTGGCCCTCGTGGAGGCTTTGAGGGGCGTCGTCGCCTCCGGCCTCACGGTCTTGGGTGTCACCGCGCCGGATGAAATGCGGTGAGGTGATCTCGGCGTGAAGAGGAATGCTGCCATGACGACGAACGCTTCGCGAGCGCCTGTCGATTTCGACGCCTTCGCGCGTGACTTGCAGCCCACGACGCCGCCCCAGTCGCAGGCCCAGCCTGCGGCCAAGCCCGATCCGTTGGCCGAACTCGCCCGCATCGTCGGCCAGGACGATCCTTTCCGCGCGTTGCTGGAAGCGCGTGATTCCCGTGCCACCGCCGAGCCGCGAGTCCAGGGAGGACGCAGGGAACCGAGCTTCCACGACGAGGCACCGGCGGCTCCCGCAGGCTACGCCGCCGCGCCTTCGGGATACGCGCAGCATGCCCAGCATCAGGTCGAGCCCGAGCCGCAGGCCGCACACTCGGCACATCCGGCCGACGCGTTCGATCAGTATCTCGCCTCCGTCGACCACAGTGCCTATGCCGCCGGTCCTCAGGATCCGCACGGGTCCGAGGCTTACGCGCCGGAGCAGGACGACCGCCTCAATCGCGCGGCCGAGCGGCCCCGCCAGCGCAGCCGCCTCGTTTCCGTGGGCGCCGGCCTCGGCGTGCTGGTGGTCTGCGTCACCGGCGCGCTCACCTGGCGCAGCATGAATTCGAGCCACAGCGACGGCACCGTGCCGACGATCCTCGCCGACAAGGCTCCGCTGAAGATCGCACCGCAGAAAGCGGACGGCGTCGAGATCCCCGACCAGAACAAGCGGATCTACGACCGCAACGCCAAGGACGACCAGATCCACATCGTCAACCGCGAGGAGCAGCCGGTCGACGTGGCGCAGGCCGCCCGCTCGGCCCAGCGCGCCGGGGAGGGCGGCGCCACGCCGTCCACCGGACAGCAGGGCGGCAATACGGGTCCCCTCACCGAAACCCTCGGCGAGCCTCGCCGGGTGCGGACCGTGTCGGTGAAGCCGGATACGCCTCCGCCGCCGCCTCAGCGCGAAGCGCCCGTCGCCCAATCGGTGATCCCCACCATGACCCTTCCGGGTGACGGCGGTGGTTCGACCAATGCCTCGATGCATTCACGCGTCGGGAAGCTGCCGGCGACGACGCCCGCTCCCACCGAGGAAGCTTCGGCTCCCGAGCCGACCGCTCCCGCCTCTCGCGCGAAGGCCCCGCAGCGGGTAGCCGCCGTCGCCCCCGACGCGACCTCCGCCCTGCCGACGCCTGCGCCCGCCGCCTCGGCCTCCACCGCACCCGTGAGCGGTTACTCGGTCCAGCTCGGCGTACGCACCAGCGAAGCCGAAGCGCAGGCCGCGTTCAAGCAGATGCAGAGCAAGTTCAGCCAGCTCTCCGGCAAGCCCGCCCTGATCCGTCAGGCCGAGGTGAGCGGCAAGACGATCTACCGCGTCCGCGTCGGGCCCCTGGCCAAGGCCGAAGCGACCACCCTCTGCACCGAGTTGCAGGGCGCCGGCGGCCAGTGTTTCGTCGCCAAGAACTGAGCCTCGGGAACTGAGGGTCACGGCGGCGCTCAGGCGAGTGCCGCGAAGACGGCGAGAGACAGTGCCGGCTTGTCGCGGGTCCGTGACGCCTCGTTCGAGTACCGCCAGCGCGGGCGGAGCCGCCATCGTGAAGTGCAGGGACGGATGCCCCTCGGACAGTCCGTCCATCATCAAGCCGAGCAGCACATCCCATGACAACTCGCGCCCTGATCCTCGGCTGTGCCGGCCGGACTCTCTCGGACGAGGAGGCCGCGTTCTTTCGCGACGCGCAGCCTTGGGGCTTCATCCTGTTCAAGCGCAATATCGGCTCGCCGGACGAGGTGAGGGCGCTGACCGATGCGCTGCGCGCTACGACGGGCCGGGCCGATACGCCGATTCTGATCGACCAGGAAGGCGGACGGGTGCAGCGCATGGGACCGCCGCACTGGCCGTCTTATCCGGCCGGCGCCCGTTTCGGCCGCCTCAATGGATCGGGCACCGCCATGGCGCGCCTCGGCGCGCGGCTCATGGCGCATGATCTCGCCGCGGTGGGAATCAACGTCGATTGCGCGCCCGTCCTCGACGTGCCGGTGGCGGGAGCTCATGACATCATCGGCGATCGCGCCTACGGCACCGATCCGCACATTGTCATCGCTCTCGGACGGGCGGTGGCCGAAGGGTTGATGGAAGGCGGGGTCCTTCCGGTGATCAAGCACATTCCCGGTCACGGTCGCGCCGCCTGCGATAGCCACAAGGACCTGCCCGTGGTCGAGGCCGAGGGCGTCAGCCTGGCCTCGCACGATTTCGTGCCCTTCCGCGCCCTGGCCGACCTGCCGATGGCGATGAGCGCCCATGTGGTCTACGCAGCCCTCGATCCGCATCATCCCGCGACCCAGTCCAGCGTCGTCATCGGCCAGGTGATCCGTGGCCTCATCGGCTTCGACGGCCTGCTCATGACGGACGACCTTTCGATGAAGGCCCTCGACGGCAGCTTTCGCGAGAAGGCCGAGAAGGCCTTCGCCGCCGGTATCGATGTCGCCCTCCATTGCAACGGCGAGCGGCACGAAATGCAGGCCGTCCTGGAAGGTACGCCGATCCTATCCGGCGAGGCTTTGCGCCGGGCCGAGGCCGCCCTGGCCCGGCTCGCGCCGCGCGTGGAGTTCGATGTCGCCGAGGCCCGTTCGCGTTTCGAGGCTGGTCTTTCCGCCCACGCGTGAGGCCCGGACTGCCCCAGCGTTTCGGGCGAGTGCCGCCATGACGCGCTGCACAATTGTCTCAGATGCCTCAAATGCCTCAGCGCGAGACCGTGCGGTTCTTGTGTTCGCTCCCCGCCATCCTTAGGTTCCCGACAATCCGTCGTGAGAGGGCGTCGCTGGGCTGGCGACAGCATGGGCGCAGGAGTTTGCCATGGGCAGCATGAGTATCTGGCACTGGATCATCGTCGCGGGCATCGTGATGCTGCTGTTCGGGCGCGGCAAGATCTCGGACCTAATGGGCGACGTCGCCAAGGGCATCAAGGCCTTCAAGAAGGGCATGGCCGAGGACGAGACCCCGACCGGACAGGCCCCGGGCGTTCCGCCGCCGAGCGCGGGCGAGCCCGTGCGTACGCTGCCTGCCCAGGGCGAGCCGGCCACGGCGAGCCATGTCACGGCCGACCGCAAGGTCGTCTGAAGCAAACCCTACGGACAGGCATCGGCCTTGCGCAAACTATGCTAGGCCGCCGGCCGTGACGAGGCAAAGGCCATCGGCCGCGGGACGAGCGACGCCATGTTCGACATGAGTTGGGGTGAGGTGATGCTGATCGGCGGTGTCGCCCTCATCGTCATCGGACCCAAGGATCTGCCCAAGGCCCTGCGCACGGTCGGTCAAGTCACGGGCAAGATGCGCCGCATGGCCGGCGAATTCCATGCCCAGTTCAACGAGGCGATCCGCGAGGCGGAATTCGACGAGGTCCGCCGCGAGGTCGACGGCATCAAGCGCTCCGCGAGCACGATGGGGCCGAGCTTCAACCCCGTCCAGACGATACGCGACGAGATTCGCGGTGCGGTCGACGGCCGGTCCCAGTCGAGCACCCAGCCCCTCGCCAACGTGGCCGCCAAGCTCGCCGAGAACGATCCGCAGTCCGAACCCGAAGCGCCGTCACCCGAGATAGCCTCGCCGGAGCCGCCGCCGCCCGTGCACGCCTTGCCGGATCTTCCACCGCGTACGACCGCGCCGGAGGCATCCTCCACCAAACCTACCGAGACCGGCGCAAGCACATGATCGATTCGGTCGACGAATCCGAGGTCGAGGCTTCGCGCGCGCCGCTCCTCGATCATCTGATCGAATTGCGCTCGCGGCTGATCAAGTCGCTGGCCGCGTTCATCGTGATGTTCTTCGCGTGTTTCTTCGTCTCGCGGCACATCTACAACATCCTGCTCTACCCTTACGTCTCCGTAGTGGGGGCGGAGAAGGCGCAGCTCATCGCGACGCACTTCCTCGAGCAGGTTTTCACCAACATCAAGCTCAGCGTGTTCGGCGCGGCCTTCCTCGCCTTCCCGGTCATCGCGACGCAGATCTACGCCTTCGTCGCGCCGGGCCTCTATCGCAACGAGCGCCAGGCCTTCCTGCCCTATCTCGTTGCGACGCCGATCTTCTTCGTTCTTGGCGCGCTGGTGGTGTTCTTCCTGGCGATGCCGCTTCTCATCCAGTTCTCGGTGAGCCTGCAGCAGGTCGGCCAGCCGGGTGAAGCGACGATTTCGCTTCTGCCGAAGGTGGACGAGTATCTCTCGCTCATCATGACGCTGATCTTCGCCTTCGGATTGGCGTTCCAGCTACCCGTAATCCTCACCCTGCTCGGCCAGATCGGCGTCATCGACACGGTCTTCCTGCGCGAGAAGCGGCGCTACGCCATCGTCCTCGTCTTCGTGGCGGCGGCGATCCTGACGCCGCCCGACGTGATCTCGCAGCTCTCCCTCGCCTTGCCGATGCTCCTCCTCTACGAGGCCTCGATCTTCTCGGTGGCCCGTGTCGAGCGCCGTCGCAAAGCCAAGCGGGTCGCGGAAGGTCTGGAGTCTTAGACGCCACATAAGCCCCATCCACCACCTCATCCTGAGGCGGCGCGTAAGCGGCCTCAGGATGAGGGGGTATCGGGGATGCTCCGTCGACTCATGCCCGGCCTTGTCGGGGTCGCCCCGATGCTGCAAAGCGTCGGCGACTCATAGCGAACCGAGCCGCCCATGCACGACATCCGCGCCATCCGCGAGAATCCGCAAGCGTTCGACGAAGCCCTGCGCCGTCGCGGCCTCGACGCGCTCTCGGCCGAGCTGATCGGCCTCGATGACGCCCGCAAAGCCGCGACCTCGGCAGCCCAGGCCAACCAAGAGCGGCGTAATGCTCTGGCCAAGGAGATCGGTGGTGCGAAGAAGGCGAAGGACGAGGCGCGCGCCACCGAACTCATGGCCGAAGTGGCGCGCTTGAAGGAAGAGGGGCCCACCCTCGAGGCCGCGCAGGCGGAAGCCGGCAGGATTCTCGACGACCGTCTCGCGGCGATCCCGAACCGTCCGAACCCAGACGTGCCGGAAGGCGCCGACGAGCACGGCAATGTCGAGCACCGCGCCTTCTCGGGCAACCGGACGAAGCTCGCCACCGGCCGCCAGCATTTCGAACTCGGCGAGGCCTTCGGACTGATGGATTTCGAGGCGGCTTCGCGCATGTCCGGCGCCCGTTTCGTGGTGCTGAAGGGGCAGCTGGCCCGGCTCGAACGCGCGCTCGGCCAGTTCATGCTCGATCTCCACACCGGCGAGCACGGCTACACCGAGGTGGCGCCACCGATCCTCGTGCGCGACGAGGCGATGTTCGGCACGGCGCAGTTGCCGAAGTTCCGCGACGACCAGTTCCGGGCCGGTGAGGAACACTGGCTCATCCCCACGGCCGAAGTCCCGCTCACCAACCTCGTGCGCGAGAGCATCCTCTCCGAGGACGAGCTACCCTTACGCTTCACCGCGCTGACCCCCTGCTTCCGCGCCGAGGCCGGGTCGGCTGGGCGCGACACGCGGGGCATGCTGCGCCAACACCAGTTCAACAAGGTCGAGCTCGTCTCGATCACCACGCCCGATCAATCGGCGGCGGAGCACGAGCGCATGCTCGGCTCGGCGGAAGCCGTGCTGAAGAAGCTCGACCTGACCTACCGGGTCATGACGCTCTGCACGGGCGATATGGGCTTCGCCTCCCAGAAGACCTACGACATCGAGGTCTGGATGCCGGGGCAGGAGACCTATCGCGAGATCTCGTCCTGCTCGGTCTGCGGCGACTTCCAGGCGCGGCGGATGAACGCGCGCTATCGGCCGAAGGAAGGCAAGGGCGCACAATTCGTGCATACCCTCAACGGGTCCGGCGTCGCCGTGGGCCGCGCCCTCATCGCCGTGATGGAAAATTATCAGAACCCGGACGGCAGCGTCACCATCCCGTCGGTTCTCAAGCCCTACATGGGCGGCATCGAGAAGATCGAAGGGCTGAAGAGCTGATGCGCATCCTGGTCACCAACGACGACGGCATCCACGCGCCGGGCCTCGAAACCCTAGAGGGCATCGCCCGGACCCTGTCCGACGACGTCTGGGTCGTGGCGCCCGAGAGCGACCAGTCCGGCGTCTCGCACTCGCTGTCGCTCAACGATCCCCTGCGCCTGCGCCAGGTCTCCGAGAAGCGCTTCGCCGTAAAGGGCACGCCCTCGGATTGTGTCATCATGGGCGTGCGCCACATCCTCAAGGACCACGGGCCGGATCTCGTCCTGTCCGGGGTCAATCGCGGCCAGAACGTCGCCGAGGACGTGACCTATTCGGGCACCATCGCGGCGGCCATGGAAGGCACGATCCTCAACGTGCGCTCCATCGCCCTGAGCCAGGCCTACGGCGCCGGTGGGCGGGGGGCGATCAAATGGGGTTGCGCTGCCCATCACGGGCCGGACGTGGTCAAGAAGATCCTCGAAATCGGGATCGAGCCCGGCATCGTCGTCAACGTCAACTTCCCCGATTGCGAACCCGAGGAGGTGGTCGGCACCTCCGTCGCTGCGCAGGGTATGCGCAATCAGGCGCTGCTCGCCATCGATGCCCGGCAGGACGGTCGCGGCAACCCGTATTTCTGGCTCGCCTTCGCCAAGGCGCAGTTCGAGCCGGGCCATGGCACCGACCTCAAGGCCATTGCGGAGAACCGCATCTCCGTGACGCCGCTGCGGCTCGATCTCACCGACGAACCGAGCCTGACCCGCTTCGCACAAGCCTTTGCCGAGTGAGGAATCCCGGTCTTCGCACGGCGCAAGCGCTATCGCGCTCCAGCGCCCCAGTGCGGGACCGTGGACGATCCAAGCCACGGAACGATCGAACACGGCCATGAGGCACAGCTGGTGACGATGGAGGGCTCGGTCGAGGATGCCGCCTTCGTCATGGCCCTGCGCGGTCTTGGCGTGCGCGACACCGACACGTTGCGCGCCATGGAGCGCGTGCCCCGTGCCCGATTCGCCCCTGAAGGGCACCGGGATCTGGCCCGGCGCGACATCGCCCTGCCGCTGCCCTGCGGCCAGACCATGTCGGCGCCCACCGTCGTCGCCGCCATGCTGACCGCGTTGAAGGTGAAGCCCGGCACCCGCATTCTCGAAATAGGCACCGGCTCCGGCTACGTCACCGCTCTGCTGATCCGTCTCGGCGCCGCCGCGATCCTGAGCGTCGAGCGCTATGCGACGCTGGCCGAGGACGCCGTCTCCGCCCTCGACCCGGAGGACAGGGTGATCGCCCGTATCGAGACGGGTGACGGCCTCGATCCCGCATCGGCCGGGGAGGGCGGCTTCGACCGTATCCTCGTCAACGGGACCCTGCCAGCCTTCCCCGAGCATCTCGCGGCCGCCCTGCTGCCCGGCGGCCGTCTCGTCGGCGCCCTCGGCTACGGGAGCGGTAGCCGGCTGGCCTTCATCGACCGGGATCGGGACGGACGCATCAGCGAAGGGTTCGGCAGCGGATTAAGGCTGGCGCCCCTGACAGACGGCAGGGCGTTCATTCTTTGACGAAAGACCTCGCTTCGCCAAAGCGAGGAGCAGGGTCTACGAGGGGAGGCGCCAAACCTTTGATCTGGCACGATCTTATCGCTCCCCAAGGCCATTCGAACCGGAATCGGCCATGGAACTCCCGCCCTCGGAAAGTTCCTTCGGTGTCGAAAACGTGGTGAACGGGAACGGTTGTTTAACCTGAATCCCGTTTGAATGACGTCATCAAGTTGCGTCAGGCAAACAGGTGCGTCGATGCGGGTTCGCGGGACTGGTCTAGGGTTGAGGACGCTGTCGCGTTTCGCGCTCATCGGTGTGATCGGCGGCAGTGCTGCCGGATGCTCCACCGATGCGTCGCGGTTGGGCGACCCCTTCGGGAACCCCTTCGCCTCCAACATTTCAAGTGAGCCCAGCGCCACGGGCAGCTTGCCCGAGGAGGGCGAGATGCCTGCCGCCCCGGCGGTGCGCACCTCCAGGATCCAGTCGCAGTCACTCGGCGCGCCGATGTCGCCGCGTCCGCTGGCGGCGACGCCTCCCATGGCCACGGGCCGTGTCGCTTCCACCGCGCCGAATTCCGGGATGGTGTCCGGCATGAACCCCTCGGGAATGAATCCCGCGGGCATGAATCCGGATGCCGGCCGCGGCATGGTCGCGACCCCGCGCACCGTGCCTGCCGCACCCCCGGCCCGTCTTCCGCTCAATGCCGGCGCCAAGGCAGCGGAAGCGAAGGCTGCCGAGGCAAAAGCCGCCGAAGCCAAGGCTCGTGCAGAGGCTGCCCGTGCGGAGGCCGCTCGCCAGGACAGCGTCCGTCAGGAAGCGGCCCGCAAGGAAGCCGCCGCCAAGGCGGTAGCCGAAGCCAGGACGGCTACGGAAGCCAGGAAGATCGCCGAGGCGAACAAGGTGTCCGAGGCCAAGCGGGCCGTGGAGACCAAGAAACTCGCCGACGCCAAGCTCGCGGCCGATGCCAAGCATGCGGCCGAAGCCAAGAAGCTCGCCGATGCGAAGAAGCTCGCGGAGACCAAGAAACTCGCCGAGGTGAAGAAGCCCGTCGAGGTGGCCAAGGCCGAGACACCGAAGGTCGATCCCGCCAAGGCGAAGGCCGAGGCCGCCCGCAAGGCTGCGGAAGCCGAAGCCAAGCTCGCCAAGGCGGAAGCCGCAAAGGATGCGGCCAAGAAGGTCGCCGAAGCCAAGGCCGCCGAGAAGGCCAAGGCCGCGCCCGTCAAGGTCGCTTCCCTGACGCCCGTGCCCGAGAAGGCCGAGCCCGCCAGCACCGGCTCCGTCGCACCTGCGGCTCCCGCCGCCGAGCCCGACCAGTCGTTCCGCTGGCCTGCCAAGGGCCGGGTGATCTCGGGCTACGGCACCAGCGGCAACGAGGGCATCAACATCTCTGTGCCCGAGGGTACGGCCGTGAAGGCCGCCGAGGACGGCACGGTCGCCTATGCCGGCTCGGACGTGAAGGGCTACGGCAAGCTGGTGCTGGTTCGCCACACCAACGGCTACGTCTCGGCCTACGCCCATAACGGCGAACTCGACGTTCGCCCCGGCGAGAAGGTCAAGCGCGGCCAGACCATTGCCAAGTCCGGCGCCTCGGGCAACGTGACCTCGCCCCAGCTGCACTTCGAGATCCGCAAGGGCGCGACCCCGGTCGACCCGATGCCGCACCTCGCCAGCAACTGAGCGCATTCAAGATCCAAAGAGAAACGGCGGCTCGCAGGAGCCGCCGTTTTCGTTTGTAGATCCGTTTGATACCCCGTCCATCCATCCCGAGGCACACACTTCAACTCGGTCTGGGCGAGCCTCACTCCAGCCGCTGGCCCAACCGCCCCGCCAGATCCTGGATGAACTGGAACGCCGTGCGGCCCGAGCGGGAGCCGCGGGTGGTGGCCCATTCCAGCGCCTCGGCCCGAACCGTGTCCGGGTCGGCCTTCAGGCCGTACCGCTCGACATAGGCACGGATCATGGCGAGGTACTCGTCCTGGCTGCACTTGTGGAAGCCGAGCCAGAGGCCGAACCGGTCGGAGAGGGAAACCTTTTCCTCCACCGCCTCGCCGGGATTGATCGCCGTGGAGCGCTCGTTCTCCACCATGTCGCGGGCGAGCAGGTGGCGCCGGTTCGAGGTCGCGTAGAACAGCACGTTCTCCGGCCGGCCCTCGATTCCGCCGTCGAGAGCGGTCTTGAGGGACTTGTAAGAGGTGTCGTCGCCGTCGAAGGACAGGTCGTCACAGAACACGATCCAGCGGTGCCGGTCCGCCCGCAGGGTCGCCATCAGGTCGGGAAGGGTCTCGATATCCTCGCGGTGGATCTCCACCAGTTTCATCGGCAGTTCGCCCTCCGCCCGCTCGGCGTTGATGCGGGCATGGGCCGCCTTCACCAGCGACGACTTACCCATGCCGCGTGCCCCCCAGAGCAAGGCGTTGTTGGCGGGCAGCCCCTTGGCGAAGCGCGCGGTGTTGTCGACGAGGATGTCACGAGCCCGGTCGATGCCGGTGAGGAGATCGATCTCCACCCTGTTCACCCGCGGCACCGGGATGAGGCGGCACTCGGCGCCCCAGAGGAAAGCGTCGGCGGAATTCATGTCGATGACGGGTTTCGCGGCCGGGGCGGAACGCTCCAGCGCGGCGGCGATCCGCTCGAGGACGGGCAGGATCGCCTCGATCATCTCCCGGTCTGCAGGTTGGGTCGCGGTCATGGCGTCTCGAAGCTCCTGGAATACGCGCTTGAGCGCGTCATTACGGACATCGGGCACGAAAATCACGGGTGCGGCATCGGGCGCCTGCGATCCGCACCTTGCCGGCTGCAGACGCGCCGTTGCTTTCACCTAGTGCATGGCTATAGTCCGCGCGCTTTTAGACCGGTCCAGACGCGCCGAGATCGGCCCGTGCGCGACGATGTGAGGACCGGTTCAGCCTAAGGAGTCACCCGCTTGATTACCCCCGCCTTCGCGCAAGGGGCCACCTCGGCCGCTGGCGGAGCGGACATCGCCTTGCAGGTGGTGCCGTTCGTCCTCATCTTCGTCATCATGTACTTCCTGATCCTCCGCCCGCAGCAGCGCCGCGTGAAGGAGCATCAGGCCCTCGTGAAGAACGTGCGCCGCGACGACACCATCGTCACCACCGGCGGCCTCGTCGGGCGCGTCACCAAGGTGGCCGACGAAGCGTCCGAGATTGAGGTCGAGATCGCCCCGAACGTGCGGGTGAAGATCGTCCGGACGATGATTTCGGAAGTGCGTGTCAAGGGCGGGCCGGTCAAAGCGGCGTGAGCCGAATGCCGTGAGACGTGGTGCGGAACCGATGGCCCGCGCCCCGGCACACGGCTTGTGACTCCGCTTGAAGGGGCCGATGCAAGCATCGGCACCATAAGAAGAAACGGGACTGGCGGATGCTGCGCTTTTCGAGAACCAAGATCGTCGCGACGCTGGCCGTCATCCTGATCGGCCTGAGTCTCGCTGTGCCGAGCTTCTTCTCGGCCGAGCAGCGCAAGGGCTTCATGGCCTCGCTGCCGGGCTGGTTCCCGAGCTGGATCGTGCCCCAGCGGGCCATCGTGCTGGGCCTCGACCTCCAGGGCGGTTCGCAGATCCTCCTCGAGATCGACCAGACCGATCTGATCCGCTCGCAGACGACGGGCCTGCGTGACGACGTTCGTCGCACCCTGCGTGAAGCCAACGTCACCCCCGAAGGCGGCATCCAGGTGATCCCGCGCGGCGTCCAGGTCCGCATCTCCGATCCGGCTAACCGCGCCAAGGCTTTGCCCAAGCTGCGCGAACTGTCCCAGCCGATCTCCAACGCCATGGTGGCGCAGGCCGGCGGCCAGACCCTCGACGTGGCGGAGCGGCCGGACGGCACGATCCAGCTCACGCTCACCGATGCCGGCCTCACCGACCGTACCCGCCGGGCCGTGACCCAGGCCATTGAGGTCATTCGCCGCCGCATCGATTTCGGCGGCACCAAGGAACCCTCGATCCAGCAGCAGGGCGCCGACCGCGTCCTCGTCCAGGTTCCCGGCTTGCAGGACCCGCAGCAGCTCGAGGATCAGCTCGGCAAGACCGCCAAGCTCGAATTCCGCATGCTCGCCGATTCGCCCTCCGGCGACGTGGACATGCTGACCAACAAGGACGAAGGCGGCGGCAAGGTACCGGTCGAGCGTCGGGTCATGGCCGATGGCGGCGATCTCACCGACGCGCAGCCGGCCTTCGACCAGCAGAGCCACGAGCCCATGGTGAGCTTCAAGTTCAACCTGAAGGGCGCCCAGCGCTTCGGCCAGGCGACCTCGGAGAATGTCGGCCGCCGCATGGCCATCGTCCTCGACAACGAGGTGGTGTCGGCGCCGCGCATCAACACGCCGATCACCGGCGGTTCGGGCCAGATCACCGGCAACTTCACCGTCAAGCAGGCCAACGACCTCTCGATCCTGCTGCGCGCGGGTGCGCTTCCCGCCAAGCTCACTGTCGTCGAGCGCCGCGTGGTCGGCCCCGGCCTCGGCAACGATTCCATCGAGGCCGGCAAGAAGGCGACCCTGGTCGCGGGCGCCCTCGTCATCATTTTCATGTTCGCCACCTACGGGGTGTTCGGCTTCTTCGCCAACATCGCGCTCCTCGTCCATGTGGGCCTCATCCTCGGCCTGATGTCGGTGCTGGAGGCGACCATGACCCTGCCGGGCATCGCCGGCATCGTGCTCACCATCGGCACGGCGGTGGATTCCAACGTGCTGATCTACGAGCGCGTGCGCGAAGAGGTGAGGGCGGGGCGCTCCATCGTCTCGGCCCTGCAGGCCGGCTTCGACAAGGCCTTCGCCACCATCATCGATTCGAACTCGACCATGGCCATCGCCGCCGTGATCCTGTTCTTCCTCGGCTCCGGCCCGGTGAAGGGCTTCGCCGTGGTGTTCATCCTCGGCATCCTCACCACCGTCATCACGGCGGTGACGCTGACCCGCATGATGATCGCCCTGTGGTACAACTACGCCCGACCCAAGGCTTTGCCGTTCTGAAGTCCGTCCGAGCATTCACAGTTTGCGAGAGGAGCCCGATCCGGTTTTCGAGTGATCCGTCCATCCGAAACACAATCCCGTCATCCCGGGGCCGCGAAGCGGAGCCCGGGATCCAGACACGCGGGATTGCCAGGCTAGTGATCCACCTGAGTGTCTGGATTCCGGGCTCGCCCTGCGGGCGCCCCGGAATGACGGACGTGCGGTGGAACCGGACGGGTTCTCTTCGACGACCAGATCGACCTCATTGCCGAAAGACCGAGACCGATCATGCGCCTGCTCCGCCTCTGGCCCGATGAGTCGCACGTCGACTTCATGCGCTTCCGGCGCTTCACCTTCCCGCTCTCGGCCTTGCTGTCGGTCGGGACGGTGATCCTGTTCCTGACGGTCGGCCTGAATTTCGGCATCGACTTCAAGGGCGGCACCCTGGTGGAGCTCCAGGCCAAGTCCGGCACCGCCGATGTCGGAACCGTGCGCCATACCGCCAACGGGTTCGGCTTCGGTGAGACCGAGGTGCAGGAGCTCGGCGGCCAGGGCCAGATCCTGGTTCGCTTCCCGCTCCAGCCCGGCGAGCAGGGCCAGACGGCCGTGATGCAGAAGGCGCATGGCGCTTTCGACGCGGAGTACGAGTTCCGCCGCACCGAGACGGTGGGTCCGCGCGTGTCGGGCGAACTCGTCCAGTCGGGCACGCTCGGCGTCGTGCTCTCGGTGCTCGCCGTGCTGTTCTACCTCTGGTTCCGCTTCGAGCGGGAACTGGCGCTCGGAGCCATCGTCGGCACCCTGCACGACATCGTACTCACCATCGGCATTTTCGTCATCAGCCGGATCGAGTTCAACATGACCTCGATCGCCGCCATCCTCACCATCGTGGGCTACTCGCTCAACGAGACGGTGGTGGTGTTCGACCGGACCCGCGAGTTGATGCGACGCTACAAGACCATCCCCACGGTGGAACTCCTCAACCTGTCGATCAATTCCACCATGTCACGCACGGTGATGACGGCCACCTCCGCCTTCCTCTCCCTGCTGGCCCTCGTCCTCTTCGGCGGCGAGGCGATCCAGGGCTTCGCGGTGGTGATGCTGGCGGGCGTGGTCATCTGCACCTACTCGGCGATCTTCGTTTCGACGCCGGTCCTGATCTATCTCGGCCTGATGCTGTCGGGCGTGAAATCCCAGAACCGCCCCACCGGCGGTCGCGTGCCCCAGGCGGCGGAGTAACGATGGCGGACGGCAGCCTGCACGACGGTTTCGTTCCAGGGCGCCATCTCATCGACGCCTACGGCAACGGCGGCTTCCGCTTTGCCGACATGTCGCATCGTGGCTCCATCCTGGTGACGCCGAGCGGCATCAGGGCCTGGGACGTCAAGCAGGCGAAAGATATCGACCGGGACGCCCTGCGTCCCGTCGTTGCCGAGGCGGGGGCGGTGGAGCTCCTCCTCATCGGCACCGGCCTCGACATCGCCCCCTTTCCCGATACGCTGCGGCGATGGCTCAAGGATAACGGCATTGGCCTCGATGTGATGCAGACGGGAGCGGCCGCGCGGACCTACAACATCCTGATGGCGGAGAACCGCAAGGTCGCCACTGCCCTGATCGCGGTCGCGTGACGAAGACCGAGACCAGCCCCGGAACGGCCGACCCTCTCGCCTTCGCGTTCGAGCATTGCGAGGCACTGGTCCGGGAGGGCGATCCCGACCGCTATTTCGCGACGTTGTTCGCCCCCGTGGCGTACCGGCCGCATCTCTTCGCGCTCGCCGCCTTCAGCCTCACCGTTGCGCGCGTGCGCGACGCAGTCACCAATCCGGTGGCGGGCGAGATCCGCCTGCAATGGTGGCGCGATGCACTCCAGGGAGAGGCGAGGGGGGATGTGAAGGCCAACCCCGTCGCCGCCGCCCTCGACGATGCCATCGTCAAGCGCCGGCTCGGGCGCCAGCCCTTCGTCGACCTGATCGATGCCCGCGTCTTCGACCTCTACGACGATCCGATGCCCCGGATAAACGACCTCGAAGGCTATTGCGGCGAGACCGCCTCTTCGCTCATCCGCCTTGGCGGGCTCGTCCTGTGCGATGGCGCCGAGCCGGGCGGAGCTGCCGCGGCAGGGCATGCGGGCGTTGCCTATGGCGTCGCCGGCCTCTTGCGGGCCCTGCCCTGGCACGCACGCAACGGACAGGTCTATCTACCGGCCGACATCTTGAAGGACCATGGCGTCACCCGCGAGGACATCGTCACGGGACGGGGAGGCCCCGGCCTTCTCGGCGCGACGGCCGACCTTCGGGCTCTGGCGCGCCGACATCTCGAGGCTTTCGAGACAGCGCGCACGACCATCGCGCCCGCCGCCTTGCCGGCCTTCCTGCCCACTGCATTGGTCGAACCCAGCCTCGCGATGATGGAGCGGCCGGGCTACGACCCGCTCAACACCGTCATCGCGCTGCCGCGCTGGCGTCGCTTGTGGCGGCTGTGGCGGGGATCGCGGCGGGGTTGAACCCAGGGCTCCCGAAGAACGCTGGGTATTCTTCCTCGTAGAGCCGGGACGCGGCGAACATCGTCCCGATCATTCCGGGGGTACTGCAGGCTCATCCAAAAGCAGAGATCCGCACCAGAACCGTGCAATCCAGAGCTCTGCCAGAGTCCGATGTCTAACGACCTGGGGTTCTGCATCCCGGGCTCCGCTGAGCGGCCCCGGGATGCAGCAGAGGCGGTCGATCGAGTTTGACCTCAGCGGGCCTTCTTGGTCAGCTTCTCGGCGATCTCGAACATCTCCTCCGGAGCATAATCCGGTGTGAAGGCCGAGGGGACACCGGTGAGCTGGTGGATCTTGCCGCCCTCGGGCATGCCCTCGACGACGCTGAGTTCGCCCGGCGGGTCGCCCGGCAGAGCCATCTCGCCATTGCCCCAGATGCCGGCCATCTCGGTGTAGTCACCCGGGCTGAAGGTGTAGAGCCGGCGGTGCGAACCCTCCTGCAGGTACTTCTGACACTCGGGGATCTTGTCGAGGTTGATATTCGGTGTCGGCAGGAACTTCTCGATCTCCACGCCGGTGATCTTCTTCAGCGCCAAGGCGTAGGCATGGGCGTGAACGGAACCTCGCACCAGCAGGTAGCCGCAGACCTCACGGCCCGTCGGGTCGGTCAGGGTCTCGTAGACGCGCAGCTTGTGCAGGCGAGCGCCGCATTCCAGATGGAAATTGTGGAGCAGGTCGACGACGACGTTGCCGGTCGTCGTAATGAAGTCGTTGTTCCAGGACGCGCCGTTGCTGTTGACCGGCGTCACGCCGCCGCCATTCGACAGGAACGCGGCCGCGAGCCGGATATCCTTCATGTCCTCGAACGGCGCCTTGGAGATGTCGCCACCATCCTTCTCGTCGCCGTCATTATCGGGGCCGTTATTGAGCATCGCAACGCCGTTGCTCACAAGCTCCACATGGCCCAATTCCTCGGCGGTGATGGCCGCCACCAAGCTATAGAATGGCTTCAGCTTAGATTTGCTGCGGAAGTTGAAACTCTGGAACATGTAGTTCCCAAGAGTCGACATCTCACCATATTTGCCGCCTAGCAGTTCCTGCAGGGCAGCGGCGGCGTTCGGATCTTTCCTTTTGGGTGCGGGAAGCTCGGCTTGTAGCTTGTCGACGCGCATAAACATAGGTTGATCTCCGTATCGCCGGTATGGAGGATACCAACGGGAACGGTCTCCCCACCCTCATGTTCCGAGGCTGCGACAGGTCGCACGGCCGCTTCGCTTACGTTTTTGAACGGCTCCGCTTGCGTTTTGGAACGGCCCCGCTTGCGTTTTGGAACGGCCCCGCTTGCGTTTCGAAGGAGATGCCTTGCCATTCTTGAGCGTCTTCGGTCTCGGCGGACAGAAAGCGAAGCACGCGCGCAACATGATCTGAATACAAGATTCTTCGCGTTGAGCCCGCTCCACTGCTCTGCTAGCTACGATGTCAAGGGCCCGACGAGAGATCGGGCTCACCGAGGAGCGCGACGCCCGTGAATACGTGGAACCAGGTCTACGATCCCTTTGGGAGCCCATGGCTCTCGACGCTTGCCGCATCCCTACCGGTCATCGCCCTGCTCGGCATGATCGCCAGCGGCAAAGTGAAGGCCCATATCGCGGCCGTTCTGTCCCTGGTCCTGGCCTTCTGCGTCGCCGTCTTCCTCTTCGGCATGCCGGCGGATCTGGCCACGCGCGCTTCCGCCTATGGCGTGGCGCTCGGGCTGTTCCCGATCGGCTGGATCATCCTCAACGTCATCTTCCTCTACCGTCTCACGGTGGAGAAGGGCTGGTTCGCCACGCTGCAGCAATCGGTGGCCGGCATCACCACCGACCGGCGGCTTCAGCTCCTCCTCGTCGCCTTCGCCTTCGGCGCGTTCTTCGAGGGAGCCGGCGGCTTCGGCACCCCGGTGGCCGTCACCGGCGCGATCCTGATCGGCCTCGGCTTCTCGCCGCTCGCCGCCTCGGGCCTGTCGCTCATCGCCAACACCGCGCCCGTGGCTTATGGCGCCCTCGGCGCCCCGATCCAGGGCCTCGCCTCGGTGACCGGCTATGATCCCTACATCCTCGGCGCCATGATCGGCCGCCAGCTGCCGTTCTTCTCGGTGCTGGTGCCGTTCTGGCTGATCTGGGTGTTCGCGGGCTTCCGCGGCATGGTCCAGATCTGGCCCGCCATCCTGGTCTGCGGCGGCTCGTTCGCGCTGGCCCAGTTCGGCATTTCGAACTACGTCAACCCGTGGATTGTCGATATCGGTGCCGCCCTCGTCTCCATGGGCGCCCTGGTCCTGTTCCTGAAGTTCTGGCGCCCGGCCACGATCTGGACCTCGCCGGCACTGCGCGGCAACGATCCCTCGATCGGCTTCGTCACCGCCGAGGGTGGCGCCAAAGTGGCCCCCACGGGCGCCGGTGCCCGCACCGCCTCCTCCTCCGAGATCCTGATGGCCTGGGTGCCGTGGATCATCCTCTCGGTGATCGTCGCGATCTGGGGCACGGGCTGGTTCAAGGCCATCGTCAACCCGATCTTCACCTGGCGCTACGAAGTGCCGGGCCTGCACAACGTCATCATGAAGGTGCCGCCGGTCGTGGCGACCGCCCATCCGGAAGCCGCCGTCTTCGCCTTCACCTACATGTCCTATACCGGCACTGGAGTGCTGTTCGCCGCCATCCTGTCGGGCCTGCTCATGCGGTTCTCGCCGTGGCGTCTGGTGACGGCCTACATCGAGACCATCTGGGTGCTGCGCTACTCGCTCATCACCATCTCGGCGATGCTGGCTCTAGGCGTCCTCACCCGCTACGCCGGCGTGGACGCGACCCTGGGCCTGGCTTTCGCCGGAACCGGCATCCTCTACCCGTTCTTCGGCACCCTGCTGGGCTGGCTCGGCGTGGCGCTGACGGGATCGGACACGGCCTCGAACGTGCTGTTCGGCGGCCTGCAGAAGATCACCTCGGAGCAGCTCGGTCTGTCGGGCATCCTCATGGCTTCGGCGAACTCGTCGGGCGGCGTCATGGGCAAGATGATCGACGCCCAGTCCATCGTCGTCGCCTCCACCGCCACCGGCTATTTCGGCCAGGAGGGCAAGATCCTGCGCTTCGTGTTCTGGCACTCGATCGTGCTGGCCTGCCTCGTCGGCGGCCTCGTGATGCTACAGGCCTACGTCTATCCGTTCACCGCGATGGTCATCCATCCGTAGGACCGGCGAGAGACCGATCTCGACAGAACCCGTCCCGGCCATGCCGGGGCGGGTTTCTTTTTTTGGTAGCGATCCCCTGCCGAAGGCGTTCTCCGGCCTCGTTGTATCTTGCTCTTGGCGCGTCGTGGCCCCACGTCGAATCCATGTTCTTTCGCACGCTCGCCTCGCGCTACTCCCTGTCGAACCTGCCCGCGCAGGCAACGGGGCGCCTGCGGATCGCACCGCTGGTCCAGGCGGATGCAGAAGCGGTCCGCGCGCTGACCGACGACCCGGCCATCACCGGAGTGGTGGATTTCCTCCCAACCCCCTTCACTCTCGACCACGCCCGCCGCCTCATCGGCAGCGGCAAGCCGGTGAAGGATTGCTTTCTCGGGGCCAAGGCCGATGGCGCTCTCGTGGCGGTGATCGGCGTCCATCTGCGCGGAGAACACGCGGTCGAAATCGGATATTGGGTCGGGGGCGCCGCCCGCGGTCGGGGTTACGGCAGTGAAGCAGTCGCCGGCGTCGTCGCGATTCTGCGCAAGCGCTTCCCCCACCGCTTCATCGTCGCCGAATGCCGGCCGGAGAACGCAGCCTCTCGCGGGCTGCTGCTCAAGACCGGCTTTCGCGATACCGGCGACGAGGGGCATCGGCCGGGCCGGCGGATCTTCTCGCTGGATCCGGTCTGAACGGGTCGGACGGCCTACGAGCCTCAGCGGCTCCGACAATCCTTGCCGTACCAGTACCCCGTCCGGGCATCGAAGCCGCCGCCGGAAGCGGCATTGCAGACCGACAAGGTTTTGTCGCCGACGCGCTGCTGGCTGAGAGCCTTGTAGAGATCCGCGCGGGCTTCGCGCTCGCGGTTCTGCGCGGCGAGATCGGCCTGAATCTGGAGATTCCGCTCGGCCCGCATGTGCTGGCGGTCCCGGTCGATGTTCATCATGCAGGTCGCGAATCCTTCGGAATCAGGGGCGAATCCGTAACCGGAGCACTGACCGAGATCGAGCTTCCGCTGCTCCTCCGCAGACACGCATCCGGCAAGGCCGATCGCACAGGCGGCGATCAGGAGCGCACTCCGACCGAACGATCCCGAACGAGACACGGTGCCGGGAATCCGGCCAAACTCCGCCTGGGCGACCAGTGCTGGATGCGTGGCAAGGTGAGGCGAGGATTCGAAAGACATGACACCGGAACGAAAGGAGGGATCGATTAGGTATCGATAGCTCCCCTCAGACTAATTTTTGGTTCTTCGTCATTATGGATGGATCCTTAAATCGATCCCGTTCCCCTACGTGTATTCTCGCAATATGCCTGGATTTGGCAGCTTGGATAAGAATGAATTTGTCGGTCGTCGAAACGAATCGCTGACCGCAAAGGCCCTGCAAGTTTGCCTAAGAAACATCCCGAGCCGCGGATCATGGCCTATTCCGCTGCGATCTGCCCGGTGTCATGTCCCATCCAGGCGGCCAGATCGGCCCGCGCCCGGTCGGTATAGGCGCGCTTCTTCGCCACCGCCTTTTCCGGCCCCTTCAAGCGCTTGCCGCCCTCTCCCTTCGGAGAATGGGCGAGCGGCGGAAACAGGCCGAAATTGACGTTCATCGGCTGGAACGAGCGCGGCGCGCCGGCATCCTCGGCCGCGATGTGGCCGCCGGTGATATGGCCGATGAGGGCACCCAGCGCCGTCGTGGCAGGCAGCGGCTCTATCGTGTCACCGCGGACCTCGGCCACGGCAAAGCGCCCGGCCATGAGGCCGATGGCGGCGCTCTCGACATACCCCTCGCAACCGGTGATCTGGCCAGCGAAGCGCAAGCTCGGGCGTGCCTTCAGGCGGAGCGTCGCATCGAGGAGACGAGGCGAGTCGAGATAGGTGTTGCGGTGCAGCCCACCGAGACGCGCGAATTCCGCGTTCTCCAGGCCGGGAATCGTGCGGAACACCCGGACCTGTTCGGAATAGGTCAGCTTCGTCTGGAAGCCGACCATGTTGTAGAGCGTGCCCAACGCGTTGTCCTGACGCAGCTGGACGATGGCGCAGGCCTTCACGGTGGGGTCGTGCGGGTTGGTGAGGCCGACGGGCTTCATCGGGCCGTGACGCAGCGTCTCGGGGCCGCGCTCGGCCATGACCTCGATCGGCAGGCAGCCATCGAAATAGGGGGTGGTCGCCTCCCATTCCTTGAAACCGATCTTGTCGCCCTCGATCAACGCCTGGATGAAGGCGTCGTACTGTTCGCGGTTCATCGGGCAGTTGATGTAGTCCGCCCCCGTGCCCCCGGGGCCGACCTTGTCGTAACGCGACTGGAACCACGCCTTGTCCATGTCGATGGAGTCGCGGTGGACGATGGGCGCGATGGCATCGAAAAAGGCGAGGGCCTCGGCGCCGGTGAGCGCGCGGATCGCCTGCGCCAGGGCTGGCGAAGTGAGGGGGCCGGTGGCGATGATGGTCCGGCCCCATTCCTCCGGCGGCAGGCCCTCGATCTCCTCGCGTTCGATCGTGACGAGGGGATGCGCCTCCAGGGCAGCGGTGACGGCAGCGGCGAACCCGTCGCGGTCCACGGCCAGCGCACCCCCGGCCGGGACCTGGTTGGCATCGGCCGCGCGCAGGATCAGCGACCCGAGCGTCCGCATTTCCTGGTGCAACAGGCCGACGGCGTTGCCGTTGGCATCGTCCGAGCGGAACGAATTCGAGCAGACGAGCTCGGCGAGATCCCGGCTCTTATGCGCCTCCGTGCCGCGCACGGGCCGCATCTCGTGGAGAATGACAGGATGGCCGCTCTCGGCGATCTGCCAGGCGGCCTCCGACCCGGCGAGGCCGCCGCCGACGATATGGATGGGGGAAGTGTCTGCTCGGTCCGTCATGGTCACGGGATAGACCCGTGACCCGCCCCGATCAATGCAGCTGTGGCGAGACGAGAAAGCGTTCGCGGTCGCTCGACGTCACGGTCAGCTTGATCGGGCGTCCCTCCCGCTCGATCGTGAGAGGAACCCGCACCCCGGCCTCGCCCAGCGCCCAGATCTGGCGGAAGAACCCGGCGAGATCCTCCACCGGCTCGCCCGCGACAGCGGCGAGCACGTCGCCCACGCGCAGGTCCGCGCTCTCGGCCGGCCCGTCATCGGCCAAGCCCATCACCACCACCGCGCCGTCATTGTCGCTGGCATAGAGGCCGAGCCAGGGCCGGGTCGGCCGGTCCGCCCGCCCGCGTGTGGTCAGGTCATCGAGGATCGGTGGCAGGAGGTCGATGGGAACGACGAGGTTGATCGCCTTCGGACCCTCGGTCCCGCCCTGCTGCAGCTGCAGGGAGCCGATGCCGAGGAGGTCGCCCGCCGGGCCGATCAAGGCCGTACCGCCCCAATGCGGGTGAGACGGCGCGGTGAACAGGGCCTCGTCGAGGACGTACTCCCAGTAGCCAGCGAATTCCTGCCGGGCGATCAGCTTGGCGGCGACGCTGCGCGTGCGCCCCCCGGCCCCGGCCACCACGGCCTTGTCGCCGATCTTCAGGCTCTCCGAGCGCCCGATGGGAAGCGGCGGCAGCCGCAGATCGCCCAATGCCTGGACGAGGCCGAACCCGGTCACGGCATCGAAGCCGACCACGTGGCCCGGGACCGAGCGCCCGTCATGGGTGGTCATCCAGACGCTCTCCGCCTCGGTGACGAGGTAGCCGATGGTCAGGACGAGGCCGTCCTCGCGGATCACCACGCCGTTCCCGGCGCGCTCCGTCCCTAGGGTTTCCGCCGTGAACGCCTCGGGCGGGATGCGCGTGGAGAGCGACACCATGGCCGAGAGGGCCCTGTCGAGATCGTACGCGTAATCGCCGGCCTTGGGCTGCACGGCGGAGGGAATCTTCCAGTCTCCGTGCGACGTCATCAATCCCGTATCCCTGTCCTGCGCCTCGGACCCATGAGCTCTGGCGGATCCGCAGAGCGTGGGGGTCATCGGTTCCATCCGGGAGATAGGTCGCCGGCTCGCCGTCGAACACCCTGCGCAGGTCGGGCGCGTGACAGAGGTGCGCCGATCCACATCGATCGCCCGCAACACAGTAGCCTAGGCCCGTGCGCTCGATTAAGACTTGGGTTAACGTTCACGCCAGATGGAACGGCTGCGCCATGTCCTGTCGAGTCTTGTCTTGTCGAGAGGACGCCTGACCCTTGCGTGACGATGCGGCACTGGCGCGCCTGATCTCGGCGGTCGCATCCGGCAACGAGCAGGCTTTGCGCGCGCTCTACGATCTGACCGCCCCGAAACTTTTCGGCATCGTGCTCCGTATCCAGCGAGATCGCGGCATGGCGGAAGACGTGCTCCAGGATGTCTTCCTGCGGATATGGCAAAGTGCCGGCTCGTTCTCTCCGGAGGCGGGTCGCCCCTTGCCCTGGCTCTGCGCCATCGCCCGTAACCGGGCGATCGACGGGGTCCGCCGCAAGGGAGAGGTCCAGGGGCCGGTGACCGAGGACGGGGAGGATTGGGTGGAACGGCTCGCCGATCCCCACGACAGCGAGGAGGCGATTCTCGGGCGCGATGCCCTGCGCGCCTGCCTGTCCCGCCTGGAGGCGACGCAGCGCGACTGCATCGTCCTCGCCTATTGCGAGGGGCATTCCCGGGAAGAACTGGCAGAACGGTTCGCGCGTCCCGTCAACACCATCAAGACGTGGCTGCATCGCGGGCTAGCGGCCCTGCGGGGCTGCCTGGAGGGGCCGGCATGACCGAAGACCCCACCGAGCGCGATCTTCGCGCCGCCGAATACGTCATCGGTACGCTCGACGCCACCGAGCGCGCCGCCATGGACCTGGAGCTCGCCGTCGACCCCGCCGCTCGCGCCGCCGTGCGGGAGTGGGAGCGTCGCCTGGCCCCTCTCGCCGCCGTCATTCCCGAGATCGAACCGGGCGAGGGCGTATGGCCGGCAATCCTGCGCGCGCTGCCCAACCGGGCCTCCCCGTCTCCGGCGGCGAACGACAACCGCGTGGCCGCCCTATCGCGCAAGCTCGGCCTGTGGCGGGCCGCAGCGGCGGGCGCAGGGGTGCTGGCTGCCGGGCTCGCCCTGTTCATCGCATTCGGCCCCCGCCCCGGCGGAGAGGGCGAGACACGCTACGTCGCCGTGGTCTCCAGCGGCGGCGAGGCGCCGGCCCTCATCGTCAGCATCGATACGGTGGCGGGAACCGCGCGAGTGCGCCCGGTCGGCGCCGAGGCGCCGGCGGGAAGCAGCCTCGAATTGTGGTATGTGGGAGCCGACAAGACGCCGAAATCCCTCGGGCTGATCGGCAAGGACGCGGCACGCGTGGCCCTACCCGCCGGGTCCGATGCCGCACGGCTCGGCGAGGGTGTCTTCGCCGTCTCGGTAGAGCCACCGAACGGATCTGCCACCGGCCTCCCGACCGGCCCCGTCGTCTATACTGGCAAGCTCATCCGCGATTGAGGGCGGCCCGGATTGGGGCCCGCCACGATGGAGCCCTCCCATGCCGCGCTTTGCCGCGAACCTGACGCTGCTCTTCACCGAGCATGCCTTCCTCGACCGGTTCGAGGCCGCGTCCCGTGCCGGGTTCACGGCGGTGGAATTCCTATTCCCCTACGAGCATTCGCCGGACGACATCGCCGGGCGCCTCGCCGCGAATGGCCTGGACCTCGTCCTGTTCAACATGCCGCCGGGGGATTGGGCAACCGGCGACCGAGGGCTCGCCGCCTTGCCGGAACGGTTCGACGAGATGCAGGCCGGGGTCGAGACAGCGCTCGCCTACGCGCTCGCCGCGGGCTGCCCCCGCCTGCACCTGATGGCGGGCATGGCCGACCGGCAGGATGACCACGCCATGGAAGCGTATCGCCGGTCCGTGCGATATGCAGCCGAACGCCTTGCCCGGCATGGCATCGACCTCCTGATCGAGCCCATCAACGGTCGCTCCATGCCGGGCTATTTTCTCGACGATGTCGATGCCGCCGCCGAACTCGTCGCGGCGTTGCGCGCGGAGGGGTTCGGCAACCTCAAGCTCCAGTTCGACATCTTTCATTGTCAGATCCTGCACGGAGACGTGACAATGCGGCTGGCTCGCCTCCTGCCGCTGATTAGCCATGTCCAGGTCGCGAGCGTACCGGCGCGCCACGAGCCCGGTACGGGGGAGGTGAACGACGCCTTCGTCTTCACCGAACTCGACAGGCTTGGATATTCGGGCTCGGTCGGGTGCGAGTACAATCCGCGTGGCCGAACCGAGGATGGGCTCGGCTGGCTGAGCACCTATGCGGGCGGACGAGCCCGGATTTAGCGCCGTGAGGTCGGTTCCCCCTCGGAGCCGATAAAGCATACCGCTTCCACCTGGCATGGTTGACCACGGAGGAGTGGGACCATCAATTGTTTATGACGCGGCATCGTGGTTAGGGACTGCCCCGGCCGGCTCGAACGGCCAAGCTTCGAGAAGCTTTTCCCCAGGGGCAGATCAATCGATGGCCGACCTCTTCAAACCCGTTGCCCTGACGGGGAATGCCGTCGTGGACAGCCTCATCCTCGGCGGCGCCTGGAACGCCGCGACCCTGACCTACGGGTTCAAGGCGCAGGACATCGATGCGAACGGGATCGACGATTTCTCCGAGGGCGACTGGAAGGCGTTCTACAGGGAGATCTACGACACCGTCAGCAGCGTCGCGAATGTCGATTTCGTCGAAGGCAGCGTGGCGCGGGCCCAATTGATCCAGCGGCTCGATGTCGGCGGAGGCGGCGAATCCGGCACGCCCGCCCCGGGCGTCACCTCGCTGGAAACCGCGGTGGGCATCGACCCGACGAGCGTGAAAGGGGCCGCCGACGTGGTCCGCCTCGGCACCTATTCCGAAACCTGGATCCACGAGATCGGCCACAGCCTTGGCCTCGGCCACCCCCATGACGGGGAGAACGGCAAGTTGCCGGGTGTCGTCGAGCCGGGCGATTTCGGCACCGGCAACCTCAACTCCCAGATCTATACGGTGATGGGCTACACCTTCCCGTTCTGGGGCGAGGACAATCCGTTCACGCCCGAGCGCGACGAGAACACCGCGCTCAACGCCCAGCCGGGCTCCTTCGGGGCCATCGACATCGCAGCCCTGCAGCATCTCTACGGAGCCCGCGCCCACAACGCCGGCAACGACGTCTATCGCTTCAGCGACGATGTCGATGCCAATCGCGGTTACACCACGATCTGGGATACGGGCGGCTCCGATACGATCGTCTATGAGGGGTCGAGCGCGGCCAAGATCGACCTGCGCGCGGCGACCCTGAAAGCCGAGATCGGCGGGGGCGGCTGGCTCTCGACGTCGGAAACCCTGACCGGCGGCGTGACCATCGCCAATGGCGTCTCCATCGAGAAGGCGAAGGGCGGGGCGGGCGACGACATCCTCATCGGCAACGACGGCGCCAACCGACTCGACGGCGGACGGGGGGCCGACCGCATGAGCGGTGGGCTCGGAAACGACACCTATGTCACGGACGGCCGCGACACGATCGAGGAGGCGGCCCGGAGCGGTACGGATCAGGTGCTGAGTTCGGCCAGCCACCGCCTCGGCACGAATCTCGAAACTCTGAGGCTCCTCGGCTCGAAGGCGATCGATGGCATCGGCAACGCCGTCGCCAATACGATCACCGGCAACGGCGCCGGCAACATGCTGACGGGCGGAGCCGGAAACGACGTTCTCACCGGCGGGGAGGGGGCGGATACCTTCCTGTTCCGCACGCGGCCCGGAACCGGCAACACCGATCACATCCGCGATTTCTCCGTCGCCGAGGATGTCGTCGCGCTCTCGAGCAAGGTCTTCGCGGCCCTTCGCGCCGGCCCCCTCGCGGAGAAAGCTTTCAAGGACCTCTCGTCGGGACCGGCCGATGCGGATGACCGCGTTCTCTACGACGCCACGACCGGCATCCTCTCTTACGATGCCGACGGGAGCGGAGCCGGCACCGCCCACACCTTCGCCGTCATCGATACGAAAGTGCATTTGAGCTTCGCGGATATGCTCGTCGTCTAGGGTTCCCACCGTCGACAAGGCGACTGGTCCGGCGTCGAGAGGGCAAGCGGTGCCGCCCCTGAGCGATAGTGTCCAGGGGCGATGCGGAAGCCTCACTTCCTGGCGGGATCGGTCCGTTTCAGGATCGCCTCCATCTGCGCGATCTCGGTCTCCTGAGTCTTGACGATGGATTCGGCCAGGGACCGGACTTCCGGATCCTTCGAGTATTGGAGGGCGACCTTGGCCATGGCCAATGCGCCCTTGTGGTGCGGGATCATGCCGGCGGCGAAGTCGCGGTCGACGTCGCCGGAATAGCGGATCTCCATGTCGCCGTGCATGCGCATGCTCGCCTCTTTGAAGGCGCGGGTCGCCGGGGTGTCGGCGGCCTTGCCCTTCGCGGCGGGCTTCGACCCGTGGTCATGGCTGTGCGAATGGGTGGTGCCGTCCTCATGGCGGTGCTCTTCGGCCGCGAGGACCGGGGAGGCGAGGGGCAGAGCCAGGATCGCGGCCAGGATCGCGGGGAGGGCTGTCTTCGTCATGGGAGTTCCCTGTCGTCAAAAGGTTGCGGGCGGGGAGGGCATGGTCCCCGCCACCGGGGAGGGGGCTTCATCGCCGGGCGCTTCGCGAAGTCGGGCGAAGGCGGGGCCGCCGAAGTGCAGCATCAGAACCGGCGTCAGCACGGCGTCGAGGAGCGTCGCGCTGATGAGGCCACCGAAGATCGTCACGGCCACGGGGTGCAGGATCTCCTTGCCGGGCGCGGTCCCGTCCAGGAGCAGCGGGACCAGGGCGATGCCGGCGGCGAGCGCCGTCATCAGCACCGGCACGAGGCGCTCGTTGCTCGCCCGAAGCACCAGAGCCGGGCCGAAGGGCAGCCCTTCGTTCAACCCAAGATTCAGCACGTGGCTGATCTTCAGGATGCCGTTGCGGGCGACGATGCCGGTGAGCGTTACGAAGCCGATCATCGAGGCCACGGAGAGGGGCAGCCCGGCGATGGTGAGGGCGACGACGCTGCCGATGAGGGCGAGCGGCACGTTGCCCATGACGATGAGAGCCAGCACGCCGGAGCGGTAGCGGCTCGCCAGCAGCGCGAAGACCAGCGCGAAGGAGACGAGGCCGAGGAGGCCGATGCGGCGGGTCGCCTCCCCTTGCGCCTCGAACGCACCTTCGAGGCGCGCACTGATTCCCTCCGGCAGGGTCGTCCGGGCCAGGGCCTGTCCGATGGCGGCGGCAACCTTCGAGCCGTCCGAGCCCGGCACGGTGTTGGCCTGGACCACGATGCGGCGACGGCCGTTCTCGCGCTGGATCTGGTTGGGACCGTCCCGCTCGGCGATGTCGGCCAGGGCGTGGGCGGGCACCCAGCCCGACGGCGTCTCGATGAGGAGGTCGCGCAAGGCGGCCATGGAGCGGCCGCTTTCGGGCAGACGCAGCACCACATCGAAGCGGCGCAGGCCCTCGACCAGGGTGGAGACAACGCGTCCGTTGGCGAGCTGCCCCACCGTATCCACCACCGTCGCGGGGGAGACGCTGTAGAGGGCGGCCTTCGCCGGATCGACCCGCACCTCGATCTGCGGAACGCGCACCTGCCGCTCGACCTGGAGGTCGGCGACGCCCGGAATCGCGGACAGGGTTTCACGCAGGGATTCGGCGGTGCGGCGCAACGCGTCGAGATCCTCGCCGAACAGCTTGAGGGCGATCTCGGCCCGGACGCCGGAGAGCATGTGGTCGAGCCGGTGCGAGATCGGCTGGCCGACATTCACCGTGACAGGAAGAACGGAAAGCCGCCCTCGGATCTCGGCGGTGATGGCGTCGCGCTCGCGTCCGCCGGGCTTCAGGCGGATCTCCAGATCGGTGGAATGGACCCCTTCGGCATGCTCGTCGAGCTCGGCGCGGCCCGTGCGGCGACCGACCTTGTCGACCTCGGGGATCTCCATCAGCAGGCGCTCGGCGATGGCGCCGACGCGAGCGGATTCCGCGAGCGAGATGCCGGGGGTGAAGGTGGTGGTGACCGTGAACGAGCCTTCGTTGAAGGTTGGCAGGAAGGCGCGGGGCAACCGGCCCGCGCCGTAGCCGGCGGCGATCACCGCCAGGACCGCGCAGACCATGGCAAGGCGCTGATGGGCGAAGGCCGTTTCCACCAGTCGCCCATTGGCCCGCTTGAGGCCGCGGATCAGCCGGTTCTCGGGATGGTCGAGGCTCTTCAGGCCAGGGAGCAGCCAGGAGGAGAGGACGGGCGTCAGGGTCAGCGAGACCACGAGGCTCGACAGGATGGCGATGATGTAGGCTTGGCCGAGCGGCGCGAAGAGCCGGCCTTCGATCCCCGACAGGGCGAAGAGCGGCACGAAGACGAGACAGATGATGATCGTGGCGTAGACGATACCGGAGCGCACCTCGTTCGAGGCATCCACGATCACCGAGAAGGTGCTGCGAGGCGAGCCCTCCGCCCGGTTGTCGCGCAGGCGCCGCAGGATGTTCTCCACATCGACGACGGCATCGTCCACCAGCTCTCCAATGGCGATGGCGAGGCCGCCGAGCGTCATCGTGTTGATGGACAGGCCCAGCAGAGAGAACACCGTGGCGGTGGCGAGGATCGAGACGGGAATGGCGGCGAGCGAGATCAGCGTGGTCCGCACGTTCAACAGGAAAGCGAACAGCACCACGGCCACAACGGCCACGGCCTCGATCAGCACCGTGATCACGTTGCGAAGCGATGTCTCGATGAAATCCGCCTGCCGGAACAGGACGTTGCCGGCCTCGATTCCGTGCGGCAGGGAGGGGCCGATCTCCTTGAGCGCTGCCTCGACCTCGCGGGTCAGGCGCACGGTGTCGATCCCCGGCTGCTTCTCGATGGAGACCACCACGGCGGGATTGCCCATGAAGCCGCCGTCGCCGCGCTTGGGCCGCGCTCCGAAGGCGATCTCGGCGACCTGCCGCAGGTAGACCGGACCGCCCGGCGTCGTGACGACGAGATTGCGAAGGTCGTCGAGATCGGTGGTGCGGCCGAGCGCGCGGATCAGGACCTCGCGGCCGCCGGCCTCGGAATAGCCGCCACCGGCATTGCCGCCGTAATTCTGCAGGGCTCGGGTGAGGGCCTCGTCGGTGACGCCCAGCGCCCGCATGGCGGCGGGATTGGGGGCGACCCGGAACTGGCGCACCTCGCCGCCGATGGGGATCACCTGCGCCACGCCCGGGATCGAGAGCAGGCGCGGGCGCAAGGTGAAGTCGGCGGTCTCGCGCACCTGCATCGGGGTCGCGGTCTTCGAGGTGACGGCGACGAGCAGGATGCCGCCCATGATCGAGGAGACCGGCCCCATCTGCGGGACCACGTTCGGCGGCAGTTCCGAGCGCGCCAGCGCCAGCCTTTCATTGACGAACTGCCTGTCGCGGAACAGGTCGGTGTCCCACTCGAACTCCACCGTGACGATGGACAGGCCGATGCCGGAGACCGAGCGCACCCGGCTGACACCGGGCAGGCCATTCATGCGGGTCTCGATCGGGTAGGTCACCCGTTGCTCGACTTCCGTGGGGGCGAGCCCCTCGGCCTCGGTCAGGATCGTGACCGTGGGCCGGTTGAGGTCGGGGAGTACGTCGACGGGCAGGCGCGCGAGGGAGAGCGCGCCGGTCAGGACCAGGGCGAAGGCGAGGGCCAGCACGAGCAGGCGGTTGCGCAGGGATTGCGCGACGATGAGGCCGAACATGGGTCTGCCTCCTCAGCGGATCTGGTCGAGGAGTTCGGCACCCTGGACGACGACGCGCCGTCCCGGCTCCAAACCGCCGGCGATGAGCGTACGGTCGGCATCGAGGGAATCGGTGCGGACGGTGCGTGCCACGAAACGCTCGGCGCCGACATGCTCGTAGACGACGCTCCCGCCCTCGGCGCGGAGGATGCCGGACCGTGGGACGGCGAGACCGGTGCGCTCCCCCGTCAGGGGGGCGTGGACGGTGACGAACTGGCCGAGACGAAGACCAGTCGTGTCGTCTTCCACCGCGAACTGCACGGGAACGGCCTGATTGCGATCGGCCAGGCCGGCGCCGCGATAGGCCAGCGCCATGCTGCGCCCGTCCCCGAGCCGGGCCGTCGCCGCACCCTCAGGGGACAGGGCCTCGAAGCTCAGCGCCTCGATCCAAAGTTTCTTCGGATCGAGGATGCGGAAGACGACGGTGCCAGGAGCCGCCATGGCACCGGCAGTGGCGCTGGCCTCGGCGATGACTCCGTCCACGGGTGCGACCAGTGCCTCGGGCGAGCCACGGACCGCATCGAGGGCGGCGCGGCGGTCCTTCAGCCCGTCGCGCTCGGAGCGGGCATCGTCGAGCTGGGTCTGCGCCACGGCGCCGGTCCCCGCCAGACGCTCGAACCGGACCACGCGCCGGTCGAGGATCGCGATCTGCTGGTCGAGTTCGCCCTGGCGCTGGCGCATGTCGGAGACGTCCACCGCCTGGACGGGCGGGGTGACGGTGGCGAGCACCTCGCCGCGCGTCACACGGGTTCCGAGGCGAGGAAATCCGTTTGCCGGAGGGGCCAGGCGGCCGCCCACGGAGGATTGCACCACGCCGCTGGCATTGGGATCGGCGATGACCCGGCCGGGCAGGGCCACGGTGCGGGCCACGTTCTCCGTCGCCGTCAGGGCGGTGCGCAGGACGAGGAGCCGCTGCAGGGATTTGGGTACGAAGATCGACCCGTCGCCCAGGCGTTTGGCCCGGTCGGCGCCGCCGGAGGGCGGGCTCGCCATCATCCCCCCCTCGGCCGGCGCGGCATCGTGGCCTTCATGGGCGAGGGCGGCGCTGCCCAGCACGATCGTCGCCGTGACCGCCAGGACGACGACGATGGGAATCGTGCGCCGACGCCGGATCAGGACGACGGCCCCGAGGCCGAGGAGGAAGCCCCCGGCGGCGGTGACGGAGGGCGGCTGGTGCGTCAGGCGCTCGACCAGGGTGGCGGCGGTCGCCGTCTCGGACGCCGCAGCCGCGGCTTTGGGGGCGGGCAGGTCGAGATCCAGGGAGAGGATGTCGGTGCCGCCCTCCGCCGTCACCGCGACGAGGAGGTCGTGATGCTCCGCCTCCTCGAGCCAGGGCGCCGAAAGCCGGTAGGTGCCGTCGGCCTGGACCTCGGCCTTCCGGCGGCCGTCCGGCGTCGAGAGGGCGAGGGTGGCGTCGGTGACCGGCGCGTTGGTCTCGAACGCGTCGAGATAGAAGACGAGATCGTGCCCCTGCACGGTGGCGACGAGTTCGTAGCGCTCCGACTTCGCCTCGGCTCGCGGTGCTGCCGCTGCGACGGGCAGGGCAGGGGCCTCGTCTCCGTGGGAATGGCCCTCATGGGACAGGACCGCGCCGGTCAGGGCCGCCCAGGCGATGGCGCACGCTGCGACACGGCGCAGGGCAGCCGGAAAAACGATGGACATGATGCGAGAAACCTTGGCGCCGTTGAAGCAGGAGACGGCGATCTACGCGAGGCCGGAAGGCAGCCGCGCGGGAACGCCGTCGTTACGTCAGGCGAAGGATCTCGGGGGTTCGGACGGGGAATCCGGGGCGGCATCCGTTCGTGCGGAAGCGGCACCCACGGGAACGGGTCCGGTCAGTCCGGCGGAGGATGCGACGTCGCCCTCGGTGGGAGCGAGGCCGAGGGCGCAACAGGGAGCGCCACAGCCGCCGGCGCAGCAGGGACCGGCACAGCCAAGATGAGGCTCGGCCCGCAGGACCGAGACTACGGCACGCATGCGGCTATCGGATGTGATCCCCTGGACCGCTTTCGTCTCGCGGGCGTTCTGAACTTGGACGCGCTCGACCTGGACCACGGTTTCGTGCCCATGCCCGGTATGGGCGCTCGCGGGCGACGACATGGCGAAGCCGGCGATCGCGAGGATCACCGTCATCAGCCAGAGCGCGAGGCTCCGGTCCAGATTGCGCCGGATGGGTTTCATGTCGGCGCAGAGCGTAGCATAGGGCATGCGCCCGCGACAGGGCCGATCGCAACTCGGAAGGCTAGACGCGTGAGACAGATCCTCGTGATCGGCATCGGCACCGGCAATCCGGAGCACGTCACGATCCAGGCGATCCGGGCACTGAACACGGTGGATGTGGTCTTCGTCCTCGACAAGGGGGGCGAGAAGGCCGACCTCGTCGCCCTGCGGCGGGAGATCTGCGAGGGCTACATCGAGGAGCGGCCCTACCGCATCGTCGAGGCCCAGGATCCGGAGCGGGACCGGAATCCGGCCGATTACGGCGTCGCCGTGGAGGATTGGCACAGCGCTCGCGCGGCTCTCTACGAAGCGATGATCGCGCGCGAGCTTCCCGAGGACGGCACCGGTGCCTTCCTGGTCTGGGGTGACCCGTCGCTCTACGACAGCACCCTACGGATCATCGACCGGATCGTGGCGCGGGGCCGCCTCGCCTTCGAGTACCGGGTGATCCCGGGCATCACCAGCGTCCAGGCCCTGGCGGCCAGTCACCGCATCGCCCTCAACCGCATCGGCGCGCCGGTGCAGATCACCACCGGGCGCCAGATCGCCGGCGGCCTCTCCGAGGAGGCCGACACCACCGTGGTGATGCTCGACGGCGACCCGACCTTCGCCCATCTCGACCCGGAGCTGACGATCTATTGGGGCGCCTATCTCGGGAGCGACGACGAGATCACCCTCTCGGGCCGCCTCGGCGACGTCGCCGCCGAGATCCGGCGCATCCGGGCGGAGGCGAGGGCACGCCACGGCTGGATCATGGACATCTACCTGCTACGGAAGCCGGCCGATTAGGCCAGGATCACGTCTCTCGACGCCTACCCCGCCCTCAATGATCGCGGCGTCGCTCGCCCCTCTCGATGTGACCGGCCAGCGTGAAGCCGATTTCTCGCATCAGGGCATCGAGGAGTGCCGTCAGCTTCGGCTGGTGGAGGCCGGTCGCGAGGTCTTGCAGGGCGATGGCGTGTTCCGCCATGCGGTTGGCCGCCGCCTGGGCCTGCATGTCGGGCTGATGAGGGAGGGCGCCATCCTCGGTGTGATCGATGACGATGCCGAGCCCCCTTGCGCACCCGCCAGACCCGTCCCGCTCAACCCGTCCACGCAGGCCGAGCCGGCGCTCGCCTCGAACCGTCCTGAAGACGATCTCGAACAGACCGCCCCCCTCGGTGGCGGCATGTAGGGCATTCTCCACGCGAGACCGGTCTTCATCGTGGATCGCCGTCAGGAAGGCGTCGAAACTCACGACCTCCGTCTCCGGAACGAAGCCGAGAATCTCCGCGAGCAAACCGGAGACGGCGATGCGGCCAGCCCAGACGTCGTGGGACCAGATGCCAACGATTCCCGATGCGTCGAGCGCATCCCGAAGGCTATCCGAGTCGTCGGGGAAAAAGCTGGTGCGCGCAGGCATGGATCTCCTGGGCCGCAGGGGCCGGGGCACTGACAGCGAAACAGTGACCGCGGAGCATCCCGAAGCTAGATCGGACCTCCATTGGGTCATTACCTGAGGTTGAGAAATGCTTCGCTATCCGGCGACAGAGGCCGCATCCTACCCCTTAAACTGCATCACCGAAAGCGCTTAACACGTCAAACGTGCATTAAAGGCAACCTGAGATTGCCATCAAGTGCATGTTCGCCGGGGGACGGGGAGATCGATCGTGGCCCACGATCCTCAGCCAACGGAACCCTCGGAGCCCCGGCATGGATCTTAACCACTGATTAACCATGACCCGCCAAAAACCGGGATCAGGGCATCCTGGTGTCACGGGACGACGGCTTCGAGCGCGTCCGGTGTCGATCCGAGGCCGGGAATTCGATCGGCCTCCGGGCCGATATTCGCCCCGGCACGGCAGGAATGCGACATCTCAAGCCGCGAGAAGGGCTCCCGTATGAAAGCCATCACCTTCGTCACCCAGAAGGGAGGCAGTGGAAAGAGCACCCTGTGCATCTCACTGGCGGTGGCGGCGCAGGAGCGCGGCCTGTCGGTCTGCATCCTGGAAATGGACCGCCAGGCGACGATCAGCGACTGGCTCGACCACCGCACGGCGGATGGCCCGGAAGTGGCGCAGATCGACGCGACGCAGATCGAAGCCGTCATGACCCAGCTGCGTGAATCCTCCTACGATTACGTCTTCATCGATACGCCGGGCGTCGACTCCACCGGCACGCTCTCGGCGATCCGCGCGGCCGATCTCTGCATCATCCCCTGCCGCCCCACCCCGGCGGACCTGCGCGCGTTCAAGCCGACCCTGGCCGCCATCTACCGTCTGGAGAAGAAGTTCGCCTTCGTGCTGAACCAGACCCCGCCGCGCTCCTACCGGATCCGCGACGCGGCCGACGGCCTCGCCGTGCTGGGCATCCTGCCGGACGTGAACATCGTCGCGCGGACCGATCACCAGGACGCGATCGGCGTCGGTCAGGGCGTCACCGAATTCAACCCCAAGGGCCAGGCCGCCGGCGAAGTCCGCAAGCTCTGGACGTGGATCGAGAAGCGGATGCAGGTCGTCAAACATGCCAAAGCCGCCTAGGCCGAGCCTCGCCTCCATCGTCGCGGGAGCCGCCTCCCCAGGGAGGAGCGCCGACATCGTCCAGCTCGATACGGGCCACACGCCCGTCCGCAAGGCGCCGGGCACCCTGAAGGAGCGTGCCAGGCAGATGTCGGTCTATCTGGAGCCGCCGGTCTACGACCAGCTGCGCGACCTCGCCCATACCGAGCGCACGAAGATGCATGCGCTCATGCTGGAAGCCCTCGATCTGCTGTTCAAACAGCGCGGGACCATGCCGATCGAGCGGCTGAACGAGACGAGCCACCGCTGATATCCCGTCTCCTGTCGATGCCAGGCATCGACAGGAAAAAATCATTTTTTGCCAAATACTTATTTACACACCCTCAACTGACACATCCGCATTTGGCGGCACCGACCTCCTGACCTTCCGGGCGGAATTTCGAGACGATGTCCACAACCGCGAGAACGTGATTCTCTTCACTCTGACAGGGTTTTGTAGCGCGCTCTTCACTGGATGAATGAGCGGATAAGGCCGGCCCCGCCCTCGACCCGCAGCGTTCAGCTTTCCTTTACGTCAACCCGACAATTGTCTGTGCAATCGAAGCCCGTTCTTTCCGGGCGGCCTTCGACGGCCGGACCGGATCGCTCTTCCGTTCCCCGAGCCCTGTATGGTGTTTCGAGAGCGTAGAGTGCTGGGCGGTTCGGTATGGCGCGTTCGACGAAGGCCGGATCGGCTCCAACGGCGGGCGTACCGCTGCTGCGCCTCCTCGCCGTGTCCGTGGTGGCATTGACCACCGCCAATTGCGCGCAGAACACCCAGAAGCTCGCTGGCCCGGCCGGGTCCTCTGGATCGTCCTACGATCCGAAATACGGTGTGAAGGCCAGTCCTCGCCTCTATAATGAGGGCGACACGATCCCCAAGGGCGGCGGCCGCCGCTTCTCGGGAAAGCCCTACGTGGTGGCGGGCCGCACCTACGTGCCCCGCGACGATGCCAAGGGCTATGTCCGCGAGGGACTGGCCTCCTGGTACGGCAGCGCGTTCCACGGCCGGATGACCGCCAATGGCGAGGTATTCGACCGTCACTCCATCGCAGCCGCCCACCCGACGCTGCCGCTGCCGAGCTACGTCCGGGTCACCAACCTCGCCAACCGCCATTCGATGATCGTGCGCGTCAACGATCGCGGCCCTTATCATGCCAACCGGCTCATGGACGTGTCGGAGGAGGTGGCCCAGGCCCTGGAATTCCACCGCAGCGGCACCGCCAAGGTCCGGGTGGAGTATGTGGGCAAGGCCTCCACTGCCGGCAGCGACGACCGCAAGCTGATGGCGACCTTGCGCACCGATGGCGCGCCTGCCCGCGTCGGCGGCGCTTCACCGGTGATGATGGCCGATCTCGGCCCCGATGCCGAAACGGAGCGTCTGTCGCGCGCGCAGCGTCCCGCCATGGCTTTCAAGCCGGCCCCTGACGAGGACGATGCAGCTCCCGCGCCACGTCCTGCCCGGCCCGCGCCGGTCCTGGTGGCAGGCGGCTCCAGCGTCGCCGTACCGGCGGCCCTGCAGCCCACCGCGTCCCGGTCGCATGCGTTCCAGCCGACCATGCCGGATCGCCCGGCACCGGACCTGCAGATGGCTCATGCCGCGCCGAAGGCGAAGGGATCGCCGCCCCACGCCGTGGCAGCGATGCGCCTCGCCTCGAACGCCGGCCCAGCCCAGAACCTTGCCCAAGCCCCTGCCCAGGCATCGAAGCACGGCGCCACGACGACCAAGGACGCGAAGACGCTCCAGGCCAAGCTGGAATCCTCCGCTCCGAAGACGAAACTCGCCCACGTGCCGGTCCCGGCGGCACCGCAGAGGATGGCGGCCGCCCCTGCTCCCTCGCGCGGCCCGGTGGTGAAGACGGCGAGCACCACGACCCCGGCACGCTCCGCGACAGGCCATGCCGCGGTGGCGAACCTGCGTCCGGCTGCGCCGCCCTCGAGCCCGCTGGGAACGGCCAAAGCCAGCGTCGCCAAGCTGTCCGTGCCTCCGGCCGGCTCGCAGCCCGTCGGCGCACAGGCCGGACGCGGCAAGTCGTCCGCCCCGGCAGTCGCCACCGCCGCAGCGAAGCCGGCCCAGCCACGCCGCTCGCGCATCGCCGAGGTCAACTGACCGTCGAACGACCGAGACCGGCGGCATCGTCTCATCCACCGTGTCGCGACATCATCGGCAAAGTTGCGTTCGATTTCGCGGGCGATCCGCTATACCATCTCGCAAGGGCGAGAACGGACCGGGCTTATCAGCCAAGCCTCGGGGCCGACGGGCATGAGGCGAACGATGCGTGCGACGACGAACCGGACGAATCTGGCCGCCGGCTTTCGGGCCGGTCTGGCCGGCTTGAGCCTGTCGGCGATCGGCTGGTTCGCAGCCCTTCCCGCCCTTGCCCAGAGTTTCCAGACAGCCGCTCCCCACGCCATCCTGATCGATGCGGATTCGGGCTCCGTGTTGTTCGAAAAGGCGGCCGACGAGCTGTTCTCGCCGGCCAGCATGGCCAAGCTGATGACCACGGAGATCGTGTTCAACGAGATCCGGCAGGGCCGGCTCAGCATGGACAGCGAATTCCAGATCACCGAGGACGCCTGGCGTCGGGGCGGTGCCGGGGGAGGCGGCTCCTCGATGTTCGCCCAGCTCAACAGCCGCATCAAGCTGTCCGATCTGCTGCGCGGCCTGATCGTGCAATCGGGCAACGACGCGGCCATCGCCATCGGCGAGGGCATCGCCGGCTCGGAGGAGAATTTCGGTCGGATGATGACCGCGCGGGCCAAGGAAATCGGCCTGACGCGCTCCACGTTCCGCAACGCCACCGGCTATTCCGCGCCCGACCAGAAGGTCACCGCACGCGATCTCGCCAAGCTGGCGATCCACCTCATCGACACCTATCCCGATCTCTACAAGATCTTCGCCGAGCGCGAGTTCACCTGGAACAAGATCAAGCAGCAGAACCGCAATCCGCTGCTGACCCTCGATATCGGGGCCGACGGGCTCAAGACCGGATATCTCGAGGAATCGGGCTACGGCCTCACGGGCTCGGCGGTCCAGAACGGCCAGCGCCTCATCATGGTGGTCAGCGGCCTCAAGACGGCGCGCGACCGCGCCGCCGAGTCGCGCAAGCTGGTGGAATGGGGATTCCGCGCCTTCGAGCCGCGCCAGATCTTCGCCAGCGGTGAGACCGTGGCCGATGCCTCCGTCTTCGGCGGGGCGCAGGGTAGCGTCCCGCTGGTGGCCAAGAAGCCGGTCCGGGTGCTCCTGCCCCGTGGCAACGGCGACCGCATCAGCGCCCGCGTCGTCTATCAGGGGCCGCTGACCGCGCCGGTGGAACAGGGCAAGGAGGTGGGCCGCCTGCGCATCACCCGCGGCGACACCCAGGCCCTCGACCTGCCGGTCTATGCCGGAGAAGACGTGCCAGCCGGTACGATCCCGCAGCGCGCCCTCGACGGGGCCTGGGAGTTCGGGACCGGCCTGTTCCGGCGCGCCTTCGACAAGGCCGGTGCCAGTGACAAGGCCAGCGCGACCGATAAGGCCGGCGCCAAGTCGTGACCGGCCGAAACCGCGGGCGGGGAGGGGTCTTCATCACCTTCGAGGGCGGGGAGGGGGCCGGGAAATCGACCCAGATCGCCCGTCTCGCGGCGCGCCTGAGCGGTGCGTCCTCCATGCCGGTGGTAACGACGCGCGAGCCCGGCGGCTCGGTCAAGGCCGAAGAAATCCGTGAGGCGTTGCTGGCTGGAACGGTGAAGCGGCACGGCCCCTTCGCCGAGGCGCTGCTGTTCTCCGCCGCCCGGATCGACCATCTCGACACGCTGATCCGCCCGGCCCTCGCCCGCGGCGAGACTGTGCTGTGCGACCGCTTCTCGGATTCGACCCGTGCCTATCAGGGAGCGGCGGGAGGCCTCGAACCAACCCTTCTCTCGGCCCTGGAGCGGGTCGTCGTCGGGGACACGAAGCCCGACCTCACCCTGATCCTCGACCTCGACCCCGTCATCGGCCTCGCCAGGGCGAAGGCCCGCGCCGGGGAGGGGGAGGCGGCCGACCGGTTCGAGGCGGAGGCCCTCGCCTTCCACACCCGCCTGCGGCAGGCGTTCCTCGCCATCGCCGCAATGGAGCCGGAGCGCTGCGTCGTCATCGATGCCGGCCTCCCCCCGGATGCGGTGGAAGAGGCGATCGCAGCCGTCCTCGCGGCCCGCCTGCCCAGCCTTCTCTCCGGCCCGGAGGCCACCGACGATGCGGCCTGACCGTGCTCCGGAGGATGTCGAACCCGGCGACCTCGCCGATATTCCACGGCCACGCGAGCAGGCCGGCCTCGTCGGCCATGCGGAGGCGGAGGCCGCCTTCATCGAAGGGATCGGCTCGGGACGCCTGCACCATGCCTGGCTCATCGGCGGCCCGCGCGGCATCGGCAAGGCGACCCTGGCCTATCGGGTGGCGCGCTGGCTCATCGCCAACCCGCGCCCCGGCCACGTCCCGGATACCCTCGCGGTCGATCCCTCGCATCCGGCGGCGCGGCAGGTGGCGGCCCTATCGCATCCCAACCTCGTGGCCCTGCGCCGGACGCGGCCACACAATGCCAAGACGCTCGCGACCAAGATCTCGGTCGATGCCGCGCGCCATGCCCTCGACCTGTTCGGCTCGACGGCGGGCAATGACGGCTACCGCATCTGCATCGTCGACAGCGCCGAGGATCTCAACGCCAACAGCGCCAATGCCCTGCTCAAGATGGTGGAGGAGCCGCCGCCGCGCTGCCTGTTCCTCATCGTCAGCCACGCGCCGGGCCGGCTGCTGCCGACGATCCGCTCACGCTGCCGTGCCCTCAACCTGCGGCCCCTGGGGGAGGGGGAGGTGGCCGAGGTCCTAGGAAGCTTCCCTCCCCCTTTCGTCCGGCCCGACCCGGAGGTCCTGGCCCGTGCCGCCGCCCTCTCCGAGGGCTCGGTGTCGCAGGGCTTCGCCATGCTCGATCCGGGGACATCCAACGTCGTCGGCGAGATGGAGACCCTGCTGTCGCGCCTCGACCATCCCGACTGGCGCCGCATCCTGGCGCTGGCCGACAAGCTTTCGGGGCGGGACGCGGACGAGCATTTCGCCGCGAGCCTCGAGGCGGTGTTCCGCTTCGTCTCCGCCGAACTCGACAGACGGCGCCACGAGCCCCCCGCTCGCCTTGCGGCCCTGGTGGAGGTGTGTGACAAGATCGCCCGCGCCGCCCGGGAGGCCGCGATCTACAACCTCGACCGCCGGCCGCTGATCCTCTCGCTGTTCGGCGACCTCGCGGGCGCCGTACGCTGAAGGGACGTGAGCCGGTTCGGCCCGTGCTCCCGGAGCCGTCCCGTGAACCCATGAACCCTGTATCCGGGGATACCGCTACGCGATGGCCAACGATCCAGGCCCCACCCTTTCCGATGCCAATGCCCTTTCCCATGCGAAAACCTTCGGCATCAGCACGGCGATCTCCTATCCCAACGGCGCGCCGCATATCGGCCACGCCTACGAGGTGATCGCCACGGACGCGATCGCGCGCTTCAAGCGCCTCGACGGCTACGACGTGCTGTTCTCCACGGGCACCGACGAGCACGGGCTCAAGATCCAGCAGACCGCCTCCAAGGCCGGGATCAGCCCGAAGGCCCTCGTCGACGACATGGCCGCGCGCTTCAAGGCCATGGCCGAGGCGCTGAACTGCAGCCACGACCGCTTCATCCGCACCACGGAGCCGGACCATTATGCCGCCGCCCAGGAACTCTGGCGGCGCATGGAGGCCAATGGCGACATCTACCTATCGAAATATGCCGGCTGGTACTCGGTGCGCGACGAGGCCTATTACAACGAGGACGAGACCGAGACCGCCCCCGACGGGACGCGCCGCGCGCGGGAGACCGGCACGGCCGTGACCTGGATGGAAGAGGAGAACTTCCTGTTCCGTCTCTCCGCCTATCAGGATCGGCTGCTGGCTCTGTACGAGGCCCAGCCCGACTTCATCGGCCCCGAGACACGGCGCAACGAAGTGGCGAGCTTCGTCCGCTCCGGCCTCAAGGACCTCTCCGTCAGCCGCACCACTTTCGACTGGGGCGTGCCGGTGCCAGGGCACCCGGACCACGTCATGTATGTCTGGGTCGATGCGCTGACGAACTACCTCACGGTCACCGGCTTCCCCGACGATGCGGATCCACGAAAAAGCTTCTGGCCGATGGACCTGCACGTCATCGGCAAGGACATCGTGCGCTTCCACGCGGTCTACTGGCCGGCCTTCCTGATGTCGGCGGGTCTGCCGCTCCCCAAGCGCGTCTTCGGCCACGGCTTCCTGCTCTCCAAGGGCGAGAAGATGTCGAAGTCGCTCGGCAACGTGGTCGATCCGATGGACCTCATCGCGACCTACGGGGTCGATGCGTTGCGCCAGTTCGTCCTGCGCGAAGTCCCCTTCGGCGGCGATGGCAATTACAGCCACGAGGCCATCATCACCCGCTACACGGCGGACCTCTCGAACGGTCTCGGCAACCTCGCCCAGCGCTCTCTCTCGATGATTGCGAAGAATTGCGGCGGCCTCGTCCCCGAGCACGGCGACTTCACGGAGGACGACCGGGCCCTCCTGGCGCTGGCGGACGCCCTGCCGGGCTCCGTGCGGGTGGCGATGGACAAGCTCGCCCTCCACACGGCGCTCGCCGACATCTGGGCCGTGGTGACGGCCTCGGACCGCTATTTCGACGCGCAGAAGCCCTGGGTCCTGCGCAAGACCGACCCTTCCCGCATGGCCGCCTCGCTCTACGTGGTGGCCGAGACCTTGCGGGCCATCGGCATCCTGGTGCAGCCCTTCATGCCGGATTCGGGCGCCAAGCTCCTCGACCTCCTGGCCGTGCCCGCCGACGGGCGGCAGCTCGCGGATATCGGGGAGGGGGGTCGGCTGGTGCCGGGCACGGCGCTCCCGGCGCCGAGCGGGCTGTTCCCGCGCTTCGTCGAGCCGGAGGCTCCCGCCGTCTGAGGCGGGGTCCGCAGCGTCACCGAGAATCCCGAGTTTTGTCCATGCTGGTCGACAGCCACTGCCATCTCGACTTCCCGAACTTCGTCGAGGATCTTCCCGGCGTGATCGCCCGCGCCGAGGCGGCGGGCGTGACGGGGATGCTCACCATCTCGACGCGAATCGCCAAGGCGCGGGTCTACGAGGCCCTGTCCGAGGCTCATCCGCACATCTGGCACACCGTAGGGACCCATCCGAATGGGGCAGGGGACGAGCCCGACGTGCCCACGGAAGAGATCGTCGCCCTCACCCATCATCCGCGCTGCGTCGGGATCGGCGAGGCGGGGCTCGACTACCACTACGAAGACGCCGCCCCGGAAGCGGTGCAGGAGCGGGTGTTCCGCCGGCATATCGCGGCCTCCCGCGAGACCGGCCTCCCCCTCGTCATCCATGCCCGCGATGCCGACGAGCACATGGAATCGGTGCTCGTCGACGAGATGAAGCGCGGGGCCTTCAAGGCGGTGCTGCACTGCTTCTCCTCGGGCCGACGCCTGGCGGAAGTCGGGGTCGAACTCGGCTTGTTCGTCTCCTTCTCGGGCATCGTCACCTTTCGGCGCTCGCACGAGCTCCGCGACATCGCCCTCGCCGTCCCCCGCGACCGCATCCTGGTGGAGACCGACGCGCCGTTCCTGGCGCCCGAGCCCCATCGCGGGCGCAGCAACGAGCCGGCCTATACCGCCGACACCGCCCGCTCCCTGGCCAAGACCCTCGACATGGAGTTCGAGGCCTTCGCGAGCCTGACGACGGCCAATTTCCACCGCCTGTTCGACAAGGCGACCCCATCCGGCGGCCGGGCGGCATGACAGCGGCCCGCGCGCTCCGATACCAGCGGACCGGGAGGTGCGGATGGGTTCTCTGACGTTGACGATCCTCGGCTGCGGCTCGTCCGGCGGCGTTCCCCGTGTGGGTTACGGCTGGGGCGCTTGCGATCCGTCCGATTCGAGGAACCGGCGGCGGCGCTGCTCGATCCTGGTGGAGCGGCGAGGGCAGGCGGGGTCCACGACCCTTCTGGTCGATACCTCGCCGGATTTGCGGGAGCAGCTTCTGGCGGCGCGGGTCCAGAGCCTCGACGCGGTGCTGTTCACCCATGCCCATGCGGACCATACCCACGGGATCGACGACGTCCGGCCGCTGGTGATCCACATGCACCGGCGCATCCCGGTCTATGCCGATGCCGAGACTCGCGCCCTGCTGACGATGCGCTTCGGTTATTGCTTCGAGACGCCGCCCGGCAGCGCCTATCCGCCGATCCTCGACATGAACGATCTCGTGGCGGGCGAGCCGGTGACGATTCCGGGTGAGGGCGGTGCGATCGAGGCCGTGGCCTTCGGTATGGAGCACGGCACCGAGAGCGCCCATGGCTTTCGCTTCGGCCCGGCGGCTTACGCGCCAGATGTCAGCCTGATGCCGGAAGCGGCCAAGGCGCAACTCCGCGGCCTCGATCTCCTCATCATCGATGCCCTGCGCGACACCCCTCACCCGACCCATTACTCTGTCTCGGATGCGCTCGCGCTGATCGAGGAGGTGCGCCCGCGCCGCGCGATTCTCACCAACCTCCACACCGATCTCGACTACGCCACGCTCGCGGCCAAGCTGCCGCCGGGCGTGGTTCCGGCCTATGACGGATTGTCGGTAAGCGTGGACCTCTAGACGCGCAGGCAGAGTGCCGGGGAGGGCGCGCGTCAGTTACGCATGGGGTCGGCCGGGATCAGGCCGGCATTGACCAGGATCTGCGCCGTGGCCGCCTTGGCGAGGCGGTCATAGCCCGCATCGGTCATGTGCAGCCCGTCGGGGCCGATCATCTGCGCCGGGCTGAGCAGGCCGCTGGCGGCCCAGGTCCGCATCAGGGCGTGACGGCGGATCACCGGCACGTCGAGCTCGGCCGCGAGGCTGTGCAACGCGTCGCCATAGCGCTCGGCACCGTTGGTCGTCGTCAGGCGGCGGCACCATTGCTGGTCCATGAGGATGACGTCGGAGCCGGCGGCGCGCATCGCCGTGATGCCCTGACGGGTCAATTCGGTGAAACGCTCCACCGTGACGCCGGTCATCGGGTCGTTACTGCCGGTCTGCCAGATCACGAGGTCGGGCCGCTCGGCCAGAACGTCCCGGTCGAGGCGGCGGGCCATGGCCTCGGCGTCATCACCACCCTTGCCGCGGTTGAGGACCGTGACGATGGGATGCTTGGCGCCAGCGACGTCGAGACGTCCCTGCAGGTCTTCCTGCAATTGGGCGGGGTAGGCGGTGGCGGGGGAGGAGGCCCCCGACCCTTCCGTGGACGAGGAGCCGAAGGCGACGATGCGGATGTCGGATCCGGCCTTCACCAGGGCGGCCACGTGGGAGAGCTTGGCCAGCGCCCGGGCGGGAATGGCCGGCTTCGATACCACGGGCTCCGCCCATGCCGGAGCGCCGAGGCCCAAAGCCACGAGGGCCAGGCCGAGGAACGGGGCGGCGCAGGGTTTGAGAAGGGTCAGCATCGGATCCGCTTCGAGAACGATCGGGGCGGGCGGTCGCGAAGACCGGTCCCACTCCGCCACGGGTTAGACACGCGGTTTGAGATAGGATTGTGACGATTGCCCCTGAAACTGGCGGATCGCTTAAGGAAGCTGGTGAGCAAGGCGTAAAGCCGCCATCTCTCGGCGACACTTCATGGAATGGTGAATCCCAGCTTCGTGTCAAGTTGGTCCTGTAAGCCCCCCTCACCCCGTTCTCCAGGGCTTCATGTTCCATAATATATCTTATGCGAATGACAGATATGGGTTTTGAAAGGGCCTGATTCGCCATCTGGGTTCGCCGTACCGTACGGTACCGACCGGCGGCTCGCTCCGGATCTCCCTAGGATGCCCGCACCGTGTCCGGCGCCCTGCCCTCGCCGGTGGTGAACAGGCCGTAGCGCAGGGCCAGGGTCGGCAGGATCAGGAGGTTCAGGACCGTCGAGGTCACGAGGCCGCCGAGGATGACGATGGCCATCGGCCCCTCGATCTCGCGGCCGGGCTCGCCGGCTCCCAGCGCCAGAGGCAACAGGCCGAGGCCGGTGACGAGGGAGGTCATCAGGATCGGCACCAGACGGTCGGCGGCCCCCTCCACCGCCGTGTCGCGGTCCCACGCCCGGCCGTCGATGGCGACGAGATGCTCGTAATGCGAGATCATCATGATGGTGTTGCGCAGCGAGATGCCGAACAGCGTCACGAAGCCGACGATGGAGCCGAGCGACAGCACGGCCCCGGTGGCGAAGACCGCCAGTACCCCGCCGACGAAGGCGAAGGGCAGGTTGACCAGGACCAACATGAGGTTGCGCGCGCTGCCCGTGACCATAGCCAGCAGCAGCACGATGCCGAGGCCCGCGAGCCCGGAGAACAGCAGCAGGTCGCGCTTGGCCCGCGCCTGGGCCTCCGCCGAGCCTGAGAAACTCACATAGACGCCGCTCGGCAGGGCCACTTCCTTGGCGATCTTGCGCCGCGCCGCCTCGACGAAGGAGGCGACGTCGCGCCCCGTGACGTTGGCGGTGATGGCCTGAACGCGCTGGGCGCCCTGATGCTGGACCTGGTAGCGCCCCGAGGTCTCGTAGATGTCCGCCACCTGGGCGAGGCGGATGAAGCGGCCGTTCGAGGAGCGCAAGGGGAGGTCGCCCAAAGCGGTGAGACGTCCCCTCGCCCCGGAATCGAGGATGACGAGGACGTTGAAGACCGCGTTGCCCTCATAGGTCTGGCCGACCACGTCGCCCTGATAGGCGGTGCGCACCACCTCCATCACTTCGACGGCCGAGAGCCCCCAATGGCGCAGGTCGTTGGGCCGGAGCCCCACATTGATCTGCGGCAGCCCCGCCGGGGAGGCCTGCTGGATATCGGTGGCGCCGCGCACCTCGGCGAGTTCGCGGGCGATGTCGCGGGCGGCGGCCTCGATCCGGGCGAGGTCGTTGCCGAAGACGTTGATGACGACCGGCGCGGTGTAGCCTGAAACCGTCTCTTCGATGCGCTCGGTGAGGAAGGTCTTGAGCGAGAAGGCGGCACCGGGAAACCCCGCCATCAGGGTACGGATATCGGCCTCGGCCCTGCCCTGCCCCGCGCCGTCGAGCCCCGGTTCGAGGTCGATATGGATCTCGCTGTAATGGGTACCGGCGGTGTCCTGCCCCGCCTCGGCGCGGCCGATCTGAGAAGCCACGGCGCGGATGCCGGGGATCTTCCGGAGTTCGGTGGTGATGCGGCCGCCGAGGCGCATGGATTCCCCCAGCGACGTGCCGGGCGCCGCCGCCATGTGCAGGATCAGGTGGCCCTCCTTCAGGTCGGGCAGGAAGGTGCTGCCGAAGAACGGCGTCGCGGCGGCGCCCGCCAGGGTCACCAGGATGCCGAAGGCGATGACGATGCGCGGTGCGCGGTTGATCCCCTGGAGGAGGCGGGTGTAGCCGCCGCGCGACCAGCGCATCACCGGCGGGTCGCGCATATCCGTCTCGCGCCGCCCGGTGAGGAGCATCATCGACAGAGCGGGAGTGACGGTGAGCGCCACGGCGAGCGAGGCCACCACCGCGAGGATGTAGGCGAGGGCGAGGGGGGCGAACAGCTTGCCGGCGATGCCGGACAGGACCAGCACCGGCAGGAACACCAGCAGCACGGCGAAGGTGGCGTAGGCGACCGCGGTGCGGACTTCCAGGATGGCGTCGATGACCACCCTCCCCTCCGGGACGGGCGAAGCGAGGCGCCGGTTCTCGCGCAGGCGTCGCACCACGTTCTCGACGCCGATCACCGCGTCGTCCACCACCTCGCCGATGGCGATGGCGAGGCCGCCCAGCGTCATGGTGTTGAGGCTCTCGCCCATGGCCTGGAGCGCCACCACGGCGGCGATGAGCGAGAGCGGGATCGCCACCGACGAGATCACGCAGGTGCGCCAATCGTACAGGAAGGCGAACAGCACGACGACGACGAGAATGCCGCCGAGCCCGAGCGCCTGGAGCACGTTGGCATTGGCGATGGTGATGAAGTTCGCCGGCCGGAACAGATCCGGCCGCAAAGCCACGCCTTCCCGGTCGAGGGCCGGGCGCAGGTCTTCGAGGGCGGCCTCCACCCGGGCGGTGACCTCGCGGGTATTGGCGCCGTATTGCGCACCGACCATGAGGAGCACGCCGCGCTTGCCGTCCACCAGGGCGGCGCTGATCGGCGGCTCGCCGGCGGCGACCACGGTGGCGACGTCGCCGAGGGTCACGCTGGCGCCGCCCTCGTTGATGAGGACCGTGCGGGCCAGTTCCTCCGGGGTGAGCGACTGCCCCTCGGTCTGGAGGGTGACGCGCTGGTTGATCGTGTCGACGAAGCCCGCCCCGCGCACGCCGGTGGCCTTGCGGGCGGCGGCGAGCACGTCGTTCATGCCGATATTGTAGCGGATGAGATCCGCCGGCCGGATCTGGACCTGGAGCGAGCGCACGGCGCCGCCATAGACCGAGACCTGACTGACGCCCGGGACGGCCAGAAGCCGGAGGCGCACGGTCCAGTCGGCGATGGTGCGCAGGTCGAGGTCGGAGCGTCGCTCCGAGGTCAGGCCGACGAGGAGCACGGTGCTGGTGGCCGAGGTGAGAGCGGTCATCGCCGGAGGCAGCACGCCCTGCGGCAGACGGCCGGCGAGCGCCGTCAGCCGTTCGGTGACGAGCTGGCGGACGCGATAGACGTCGCTGCCGGTGCCGAAGGTGACGGTGATGACCGACAGGCCCTGGATCGAGCTCGACCGCAGGGATTCGATCCCCGGCAAGCCGTTCACCGCCACCTCGATCGGTTGGGTGACCAGCACCTCCACCTGTTCGGGATTGAGGCCGGGCGCCTCGGTCTGGACCACCACGGAGGGCGGCGCGAATTCGGGGAACACGTCGTATTTCGCGTCCCCCAGCACGTAGATGCCGTAGCCGGCGAGCGCGAGGCTGAGCGCCAGGACGATGCCGCGAAAGCGCACCGCGAAGGCGACGAGAGCCGCCTGGGGGCCGCTCGGTGAAGCGTTCGGAACGTCGCTCACGTCAATCGTCGTCCACGCCGCCGGAGACGGAGAGCAGGCTCTTCATCTCCTCGGACAAGAGCGCCTGCGCGCCCGTCAGCACGATCTCGGTCTCACCGGGCAGGTCCTCCACCACATAGGCATCGGCCGACATGGGCGGGTCGGCCTTGAGGGCGTGGCGGGCGAAGGCGTCGGGCGCCACCGCGCGGTAGATCCAGGTTCCGCCCTGCCAATGCACCACCGCATCCTCGGGCACGCTGATGCCGGTGACGCTCCGGTCGGAGGCGAGGAAGGCGAGCATGCTCATGCCGGGCAGGAAGCCGCTATCGCCCGGCACGGTGTAGAAGTAGCTGAGGCCCTGGATGCGCTGGTCGGTGCGGGTGGCCGGCGAGACGTAGCGCAGCGCGATCCGCGCGCTCTGCGGCGGCACCTCGGCGAAGGCGGCGGCGGGTTGGCCCTTGATGCTCTCGCCCGGCGGCAGGGTCACCTGGACCAGGAAGTCGACGCGCTCGATCAGCCGGGTGATGGCCGGCGAGCGCTCGACGATGGCCCGTCCGATCACCGGCCCCCATTCCTGCTGCGCCGTGGCGGCGAGGGTGCGGACCTGCGATTCCGCCGCCGCCAGAGCGGCCTGATCGGTCTGGAACGTGCCCTCGGTTGTCTCGACCTGGACTGTCGTGGCGTAGGGGCCGAGATTCTTGGCGCGCTGGAAGGCGTTGCGCGAGACCTCGACCCGGGCCTGGGCGGTCTGGAGCTGCGCCCTGGCGCTGGCGTAGGAATTCGTCAGGTCGGTGACCCTGGCGACGTCGAGGACGCTGCCATAGGCCTGGAGTTCCTCGCGGTGCGGCGCGTAAGGGCGGACCTGCGTGGCGATGCCGAGACGCTCGCGCTCCTCCGGCTTGAGCCGGACCACGGTGCGCCCGTCCTCGATGGCGGTGCGCTGGGCCGGAAGATGGCGCGGGGCAGGGGGACCGGGGGCGACCCGCTCCCGCAGTTCGGCGATGAGGGCCGTGCCGGCTTCGCTCACCGCGAAGGCGGCGATTCCGGCCACGATTCCCGCGAAGAGGAGACCACGCACCCACGACACCAGAACCGCCCTCCCCGGCCTCGCGATCGATACGCCGCGTTGTCCCTCGTGAACGGATACAGCGTCGCCCCGCAACCCGATACGGGCGATGCCGGATTTTCCCGTCCTGCCTCACCTCCTGCCTCGCACCGTTGCGCCGGCCTGCGCGCGGCTTCGCGATTCCCGCGGCCGTGAGATGGTGGAGGCGGCCGGAGAGCGTCGTGACCCACATCATCCCGCTGCCCTACAGGCCGCCCTACGACTGGCCCGCGATCCTGGCCTATTTCGGCGGCCGGGCCATTCCGGGTGTCGAGGTGGTGACGTCGGACGCCTATGCCCGGACCGTCTTCATCGGCGGGCTCCCCGGCACGATCTCCGTCATGCAGGGCGGGGACGATGCCCTCGTCGCGACGGTGGATCATCCCGATCCGGCGATTCTGCCGGACGTTCTGGCACGGCTGAGGCCGATGTTCGATCTCGATGCCGACCCGGCCGTCATCGCGGCCGCGCTCTCACGCCACCCCGACCTCGCACCCCTCGTGGCCGAACGGCCGGGCCTGCGGGTTCCGGGCGCCTGGGACGGGTTCGAGATCGCGGTACGCGCCATTCTCGGACAGCAGGTCTCGGTCAATGCGGCGACCCGGCTCGCCGGCCGACTGGTTGCCGCCTTCGGTGAAGCGATGGCGCCGGAATACGCCGGAACGGGGCTGACCCACCTGTTCCCGACGCCGGATCGCCTGCTCGATGCAGACGTGGCCGCGACCCTCGGCATGCCGGGGGCACGCGGCAGGGCGATCAGCGCCCTTGCGGCGGAGGCCCATGCAAATCCCGCTCTGTTCGCACGGGGACGCGGGCTCGATCCGGCGGTGGCCGCCCTGAGGGCGTTGAGCGGGATCGGCGAGTGGACGGCACAGTACATCGCCCTCAGGGCCTTGCGCGAACCGGATGCGCTGCCGGCGAGCGACCTCGCCCTGCTCCGATCCCTCGATATCGGGGCGGGGCGTCCGACACCGGCGCAATTGCTCGTCCGGGCCGAAGCCTGGCGGCCCTGGCGAGCCTACGCCGCATTGCATCTCTGGACGAGGGACGCAGCACGGATCGCCGCCGCCCTGCCTGTCCCCAAACCCGCCGCCAAGCGCCGCCCTCCCCGGACCGTCTCCGGGTAGGATCCGTGATGTCAGCCCTGCTTCCGGCGGCCTTGCTCAGCCCGTCATGGGCGGGACAGAAGGGGATGGCGGTACCGCCAGCGAAGAAACATCTCCGAACAAAGCCCCCGAAGGGATCATGACCTCTCCGTCCGCCTCCCCCGGCCCGGCCGTCGAGACCCGTGGCGCCGGGGCCGCCTACCCGCTCCTCCTGTTCACGACCCTGCTGTGGGGCGGCAACGTGGTCGCGGGCAAATGGGCCGTCGGGGAAGTCTCGCCTCAGGTGCTCACCTGCCTGCGCTGGGCCTTCGCCTGCCTCGCGCTGGCCTTGCCGGCCTGGCGCGGGATCGTGGCCGAGCGCCACCTGATCGCGCGCCACTGGCGCTACGTCCTGCTGATGGGGGCCTGCGGCTACACCGCCTATGCGAGCCTGTTCTACGCCGCCGGCATCTACACCACCGGCGTCAACGTCGCCCTGTTCCAGGGGGCGATCCCGGTGCTCGTCATCCTGCTGAACTACGTCGTGCACCGCGTCGCCGTCACCGGGGCGCAGCTCCTCGGCGTCGTCATCACCCTCGGCGGCGCGGGCGTCGCGGCGACCCACGGCGACTGGCACATCCTGTCGACGCTCTCCTTCAACATCGGCGACATGCTGATGCTCGGCGCCTGCCTGCTCTATGCCGGCTACACCGTCTCCCTCGCCGACCGCCCCAAGATGTCCGGCCTGACCTTCTTCTCGGCGATGGCGCTGGCGGCCCTCGTGACCTCCCTGCCCGCCCTCGTCCTCGAACAGGCTGCCGGAACCCTGATCTGGCCGACACCGAAGGGGTGGGCCATCGTCGCTTTCGTGGCCCTCGGCCCGTCCCTGATCGCCCAGCTCTCGTTCATGCGGGGCGTCGAACTGATCGGCCCGAACCGCGCGGGGGTGTTCGTTAACCTCGTGCCGATCTTCGGCTCGGGCCTCGCCATCCTCGTCGTCGGCGAAGCGTTCCAATGGTACCAGGCCGCGGCCTTGACCCTCGTGCTCGGGGGCATCGTCATCGCCGAGCGCTTCGGCCGCCGCGAACGCCCGGGCGGCGGATGAGGCGAGACGTCCGGTTCAGCCGGCGGCCGCGCGCTCGAGGGCGGCGACGTCGAGCTTGATCATGGTCTGCATGGCGGAGAAGACGCGGTGCGCCACGGCCGGATCGGGGTCGGCCAGCAACCGGGGGAGGATCGTGGGCACGATCTGCCAGGGCACGCCCCACCTGTCCCGGAGCCAGCCGCACATGATCTCGGCCCCGCCATCCGCCGTGAGCGCTGCCCATAACCGGTCGACCTCGTCCTGGTCGGCGCAGGCCACCGAGATCGAAGCGGCGGTGCCGTAATCGGCCGTGGCGCCTCCGTTCAGGGCCTGAAAGCTCTGTCCGCCAAGGGTGAAGGTCACCAGCAGCGCATCACCCGCCTCCCCGCCCGGCCAGGGTCCAGGCGAGCGCTGGACATGGTCGATCCGCGAATCGGGGACGAGGAAGACGTAGAGGCCGACCGCCGCCTCGATATCCCTCCCGAACCATAGGCAGGTGCTGACCTTGGGCATCGTCGACTCCTCTCGCGAGGTTGAGTTCGCGCGAGACTATCGAATGTCCGGTCTCGAGCCCATCAGATGATGAGCCCCCGCCGCAGGGCGATGGCGACGGCCTGGGTGCGGTTGGCGGTGCCGAGCTTGGCGCGGGCGGAGCGCAGGTGGAAATCGACGCCATGGGCGGAGATCCCCATGACCTCGCCGATCTCCCAATCGGTCTTGCCTTCGGCCGCCCATTGCAGGGCCTCGCGCTCGCGCGGGGCGAGGCGCGCGGAGGCCGCCGGGCTCTGCCCGTTCAGCAGCAGCAGGTGGCCGAACGCGTAGGTGGCGATCAGTTGGAGCATGCCGCGATCCGCCGGATCGATGGCGAGGCGCTCGCCCGAGACGCTGAACCCGGCGGTCTCGCCGTCGAGGGTCATCAGCGGAATCGTCAGGCCGTCGCGCAGATGGAAATCCGCAGCCTCGTCCATCACCCTGCGCGCCAGGGGATCGTCGGCATGCTCATCGGTGGCGTCGCTCCAGGCGAAAGGCGCGGTCGAGTAGCCGAGGCGCTGCACCGTGGGGTCGTGGAAGGCATAGCCGCGCGTTAGGTAGCGCCGGCCCCATTCCATCGGGAAGGTGTTGAGCAGGACGTGGCCGCGCTGCTGGCGGACGGACGTGCCCCGTACCGGTACCGTGGCCGCCATGATATGAGCGACGCCGAGATCCGCCAGTTCCGCCGCCAGAACCCGGGCGACGTCCTCGCCGCTCGCCGTCCGGTCGAGGGAACGGAGGAAGCCGAGGGTCTGATCGAGGGATTTGCGCGTCACCCGCGTTCTCGCCGGAGAATCCGACCACCATTCATGGTCGAGAAACATGTGGGCAACAGAACTCTAGATTGTCAACGACTCCGCTCGGTCGGAACCGGCCTTACGCGGGCAAGTCATGGGACGGTGTTATCCGAACAGGTCGACCGTCCTGAAACCGTTCGCTTCCAGTCGTTCGGCCAGGACACGGCGGTGGCATCGCTCCGGGTCGCGCTCGAAGCAGAGGAGGCAGGTCGGCGCCCGCGAGGCGACCTCGCACAGGGCGGCGAGGGCGAGCCCGCCATCGGCGGTGTCGAGCACCTCTTCGCAGTAGATCCGGCGCATCAGCGCGGCATCATGGGCCCTCGCAGCCTCTCTCCCGGCCTTCGGCGTGCCGAGTTCCCGCGCATGCGCATAGGTGAGGCCCGCCTCTTCCAGGCTCGTCTTCAGCGCGTTCTTCGAGAAGCCCCGCTTGCGCGAATTGGCCACCGCGCGAACGTCGGCCAGCGTCGCGACGCCGGCATCCTTCAAAGTCGCCACGAAACGCTCGGAATCCAACCCTTCGTAACCGATGGTGAACAAAACCTTGTCCAGACTCCCCTCCCCTCGAAATGCCTGATCGGCTCGGGACTTAGCATCCACGACTGGCCTGCGGCGAAAGCGCCTGAATCCACCCTATGTGGTTCGCCCGCAACGAGTTCCGGAATTCCGCCGCATTGCCGTCAAAGCTCTGTTAACCGCACGGGGCCATCCCTTACCCATGAGTGTAGCGCGTGAGAACGGTGGACCGGGCATCAATGTCGCTTGAGAACGGGATCGCCCCGACAGACTTGGCCGTGATGCCACGCAACGCCGCGATGCGCTGGGCCAAACGCTCGCTGACCGCCGCCCTGCTCGCGACGCTCGCGGCCTGCGCCGGCAACCAGAGCGACTTCTATCCCACAAAGGGTGACGTGAAGCCCCATCCGGGGGTCGCGCGTGCCAAGCAGCACCCGATCCAGGGTATCGACATCTCGAAATGGCAGGGGCCGATCGACTGGGCCTCGGTGCGCGGAGCCGGCACGCAGTTCGCCTTCATCAAGGCGACGGAGGGCGGCGACCACGTGGACGAACGCTTCCGCGCCAATTGGGAGGGAGCCGCCAAGGCCGGCGTGCCGCGCGGAGCCTACCATTTCGTGTTCTGGTGCCGCTCGGCCCAGGATCAGGTGGAGTGGTTCAAGAAGAACGTCCCCAACGATCCCACCGCCCTGCCCCCCGTCCTCGACGTGGAATGGAACGGCCATTCGCAGCTCTGCCCGAAGAAGCTGCCGAAGGCCCAGGCGCTGGCGATGATGCGCTACATGCTCGACGAGATGGAGCGCTACACCGGCAAGCGGCCGATCATCTATACCGACATCACCTTCCATAAGGACGTGCTCGAGGACGAGTTGCTCGACTATCCGCACTGGGTCCGCTCCACGGCGGCCGAGCCCGAGCAGCGCTTCGCCAAGCGGAAGTGGATGCTGTGGCAGTTCACCTCCACGGGCCGGGTTCCCGGCGTGCGCGGTGACGTGGACCGGAACGCATTCTACGGCACCACCGCGGAATGGGCCTCCTTCCTGGCTACGGATTGCGATCCGCGCGAACACAACCGACTTTCCGGGCAGGGTCTCTGCAACGGGAAGTAGGCGAAGAACCGGGAAGTCGGGGGACGTGCCACTGAGCGCCGCCTAGGGAGCGGCGCTCATCACGCTGGTGAGGACGGTGCCGTAATGGCAGGCCGTGGCGGCGAGGACGAAGGCGTGCCAGATCGCGTTCTGGTACGGCAGGCTGCGCCAGACGTGGAAGATGACGCCGGCCGAGTAGAGCACGCCGCCGATTGCCAGAAGCCAGAGCGCCTCGGGGTTCAGCGCGCCGATCACCGATTCGTAGGTGGCGACGCCGCTCCATCCGAGGAGGAGATAGAGGCCGATGGCGGCCCGGTCGAAACGGCCGGGCATGAGAAGCTTCAGGGCGATGCCGATTCCCGCCAGGACCCAGATGAAGGCGAGCAGCATCCAGGCCGTCGATCCGCGCCCGACCAGGGCGACGAGGGGCGTGTAGGTGCCCGCGATCATCAGGTAGATGAGGGCGTGGTCGGCTCGGCGCAGGATCCACTTGCGGCGCCCTACGGGCCACATGTTGTAGGTGGCCGACACACCGAGCATCGACACCAGGGCGGCGGCATAGACCGCGACGGCCGCCCGCTCGGTCCAATCCAGCGGGGCCATCGCCGCCAGGATGACGATGGCGATCGAGCCCGCCACACCGAACGCGATGCCGGCGATATGCACTGCGGCATCTGCCATCAGCTCCCGGCGGGTGTAGTTCCAGGTCAGTCCGATGGGTCTACCGTCCTCAGCCAGGAACATCGCTGACTCCGAACTTTCCTAACCTAAGCTTAAGCGCCGAAGGGCCGGACTCGTTCCCTGTTCGAACTGCGTAGGCGGCGAGCATCGTGAACCGCCGCCTACCTGATTCCCGCATATTTTCCCAGTGGGAGGATTCCTAGAAGGAGAAGGTCGTGAAGCGGCTCGCGAGGACGACGGCCCAGGCCGCTCCGAGAAGTCCCGTGAGGCCGACGACGACCTTCCGGGTCCGCGCGTGGCGCGTCCCCTCCACGTCGGCACCTTCGCGTACCGTCTGGTCGCGCTCAACGAGTACCTGCTCTTCCGACACGAGGCGTTGGTCGTGCATGCTGGACGGCCTTTCGGTTGTGGCGTGACGCTGCCGGGCCCCGCTCTCACGGCGCCATCGACACATCGGCTAACGGCACAACCCCAAGCTTAGTTTCGCTGCAACGCAACAAAAAATGGCCGAGGGGGACGCTCGCCGATGGTGGCTGGCAGGGTGCAAGCATCCGGCCAATCCGCCTTTTCCTATCCTGCATCGCGGTGAAACGGTCTGTGCGATGCAGCAGCCTTCGCTCTGCAAACGTCCGGAAACAGGGTCGGGTCAGGTCCCCATCGTTCGCGAGTGAGAGGCCGGCGCGCCGAGCCGTCCGGCCTCCGCTACGACGCGTTCCGCGCGGGCCTAAGCGCCTCGGCCCGTCATGCCCTCGAAGCCGAAGGCGGTGGTCGCGCCGGCGGGAGATGCCAGGGTGCGCCGGGTTGCGCCGCGGCTCAGCCGTGCATGCACCGTCGCCATCATCAGGACCGCCATGGCGAAGACCTGATGGGCGAGGCCCGCCCAGAGCGGCACCGCCAGCAGGAGAGTGACGATGCCCAGTCCCGCCTGTGCCGCGGTCAGGCCCGCGATGCCGATGGCGCGGCGGGCCGTGCCACTCCCGGGAAGCCGCCTGCTTGCATCGACGGCATGGAACAGCGCTGCCGCCAGAAGGAGATAGGCCATCAGGCGGTGGTTGAACTGAACCAGGGTGACGTTGTCGACGAAGTTCTCGATCCACGGGCTGACGGCGAACAGTTCGGAGGCATTCGGCACCAGAACGCCGTCCATGTCGGGCCAGGTATTGTGCACGAGCCCGGCCTTCGACCCGGCGACGAGACCGCCGAGGCCGATCTGGACCAGGACGAGGACCGGCAGCAGGGCCGCAAAGATCCTCAGGCGACCCGGTGCCGGCTCCGACGGGCCGGACCGCAACCCGGCCGCCAGCCAGACGAGGCCGGCCAGGATCAGGCTCGCCGTGGTCAGGTGCAGGGCGAGCTTCAGGGGCGCCACCGCCGTCATCCCCGGCTGGAGACCGGAGGCGACCATGATCCAGCCGATGGCGCCCTGAAGACCGCCGAGGGCGCCAAGGGCGAGGAGCCCGTATCCGAGGCGCCGGTCGACGAGGCCGCGCCACCAGAACACCAGGAGGGGGAGGAAGAAGGCGAGCCCGAGGATGCGCCCGAGCAGGCGGTGGCCCCATTCCCAGGCATAGATGACCTTGAAGTCCGACAACCCCATGCCCTGGTTGAGGATACGGTATTGCGGCGTGTCCTTGTACTTGTCGAACTCGGCCGCCCAGGCCTGTTCGGAGACCGGGGGGACCACACCCGTCACCGGCCGCCATTCGGTGATCGACAAGCCCGATCCGGTCAGGCGGGTGGCGCCGCCGACGGCGACCATGGCCACGACGAGGATCGCCAGGGAGTAGAGCCAGACGCGGACCGGGTTCGTGGAACGGACCGGTGCGGTCGAGGTGGTTTCGCGTGAAGGCATCGCGGTAGGGGCTCGCGTGGTGTCGGGATCGGCGCGGGTGTCCCGTGCCTGCGCCCCTGCGTTACGCATGCGCGGCCACGGGGGCAACGGCGCCGAGGGCCGCAGAGGGCTTGGGCCGCAGAGGGCTTGGATGCGGCGCGAGCGGCAATTGCCTTGCCGGGGCGGTCGGCCTAACCCCGGCGGACCGATTGCACGACAGTCGATGGACGTCACCGCCGGACTTCCCTGCCGGGGAGAAGGCCCATGCCAGGAGAGCGCCCATGCGCCGCCGCACCCGCACGCTGCTCGGCACGATCGGCATGCTCGCCTTCGTGGCGCTCTATGCGCCCCTCGCCATGGCGCTGGCCGACAGCCGCATCTCGCAAACGCCTCCGGCCGTGCAGGCCATCCTCTACGCCTTCCTCGGCATCGCCTGGATCTTCCCCCTGATGCCGCTGATCCGCTGGATGGAGCGAAAGGATGTCGATGGCGGGCGCTGAACCCTAAGCAGGTTTAGCAAAAGTGGTCACCGGTTTTGCGTCCTGAAACATGTGACGTTTCAATGACTTAAGCGAGGCGAAGCGTTGGCTTGCCAACGCGAGCCCGCTGAGGATTTCCCCCGACGCCGGGATTTCGCCGCACTCGGCAGCCACAGGCTTGGGCAAGCTTCGACGTTTCGTCAGATCCAGGCCAAGATCCTCCGCCCCATGAACCGATTCCTCGCGTCTTTCCTGCTCGTAGGCTTCGGCTGCGCCGCTCTTCCGGCTCTCGGCACGCCAGCCTCGGCACAGAATGCGCCCCGCTCGATGGCGGAATGCGAGCGCCTCAAGAACGATCTCGCCTACAATCAGTGCCTCGCGATGTTCGGGCCGGCCGCCAAGAATGTCGGCGGCGGGGGCGGGGGCAGCGACGGTGGATCGGCCTCCTCGTCCGTCGCGACGGCGCTCGCCGCCGTCCCGCCGGTCAGCACCGAATCGCTCCCCATGGCCGACGAGCCGGCGCAGGAGACCCGCAAGGGCCAGCGCGGCAGGCGCGGACGCTACACCCGCCAGGGCCGCCAGAGCGCCAGCTTCACCGTCGGGGGAAGCGAGAGCCGCTCGTCCTATCGCCGCCGCCGGCGGCATTGACCGGCCCCGCGCGGGACCGACCCGACCGGGCTCAGTCGATCGGTCTTACTCGACACTGAGCCGCCGCCCGCGATTCCAGGCGAGGAACGGGACACCCGACAGCAGCGCGGAGAGCGCCGCCCTCGACTGATGCAACCCGTTCACCGAAACCCTCGGCAGGGCGTGGAGATGGTCGGCATGGCCGGGGAAGAGATGGCCGGGGCGGGTCGTCACGGCCGTGTCGAAACCGGTCTCGCGGGCGATTGCGAATTCCCGCATCCCGGCCGAGGTCGGATCCCCCACCGGATAGGACAGGTGCCTGACCGGCCGGCCGATCTCACGCTCGATCCGTGCCCTGCCCTCCCCGATCTCCCGACGTACCCGTGCCTCGCCGTGCTTCGCCAGCATCGGATGGGTGATGGTATGGGCCCCGATGGTCAGAAGTGGATCGGATGCGAGGCCGCGCAGCTCCTCCCAGGACAGGCAGAGCTCCTCCGCCATACGCCCGACCCCGATGCCGGCCTCGTCGCAGAGAACGGCGATGGTGGCGAGCAGGCGCTCCTCCGATCCTGCGCGCAGGCGGCGGTAGAGCGCGGCGAAGGCCACCATCTTCTCCTCCGCCGTGGCGGCGGGCAGATCGAGGGCCGGCGCCTCGTCGGCAGGAACCCGCACCCGGTCGAGGCGGCCGATCGCCCGTTCGAGTTCGATCCACCACAGGCGCCCCCTCCCCTCGGCGAAGTCACTCGTGACGAAGAGCGTCCAGGGAACGCGATGCCGTCTCAGGAGGGGAACGGCGTACCGGGCGTTGTCGCGATAGCCGTCGTCGAAGGTCAGGACGACGAAGGGCCTGTCCCCGGCGGGCCGGACGAGCCTCTCGGCCACGGAATCGAGGCCGATCACGTCGAACCCCCGCGAGACCAGCGTGCCCAGCACCGCGTCGAGGAAATCCGGCGTGATCGAGAGCAGGCCGTTGGGGGCATAGGCCCCCGCGGGGGCCGGGTCGACATGGTGGAAGGTGAGGATCAGACCGTGCCCTTGCGCGACGCGCTTCAGCCAACGGTCGGCTCCGGAAGCCACGATGGCGCGAAACCCCGCATCGAACAGGCGGTGACGAAACTCGGCCGAGGGCATGGACGTCACCGGAGCGGAGGCGTGGCGGGGATGACTTTTCGATCCTGAACCCGCAAGGTTTCGTTACCCACATCGCACAATGATGGCTTGCCGTTTCCCATCGTCACCAGCGCTTAAGAAGCCGGAGCGCTAGGTGCCGATGATGGGGAGGCGGTGATGAGGGTCCTTGTTCACGATCTCACCGGAGTCGGCATGATGCAGGAGCGCGTCCGCGGGCGGCTTGTTCCGGAGGTGTTTCGCGATCTGGCGAGCGTCGAGGCTCTGTGGCGGAGCGTCGAGAGCGATCCCGCCGCGCTGTCGACTCCCTATCAGCGATTCGACTGGGTCTCGGCCTTCGTCTCGGCGAAGCTCGGCTGCACCCCGGAGGAACAGGACGCCTCCCTACGGGTCATCGTGCTGCGCGATCCCGGCGGACGGCCCCGCGTGATCCTGCCGCTCCAGGTCGCGCGCGAACGCGGGGTCCGCGTGGCGCGGGTGATCGGCTGCAAGCACGCGAACTATCACATGCCGATGTTCGCCTCCCGCGAGGCCGCGTCCATGCGCGCCGAGGATCTCGTCGAGCTCCTGCGCCGGGTCGGGCGCGAGGCCGGGATCGATGTCTATCTCCTCGGGCATCAGCCGCGCTTCTGGGACGGCGCGGCCAATCCCTTGAGCCTCCACGCCGCGCCGGCCGTCAGCGACGCCTATGGCCTGATCCTCGGCCCCGACGCGGAGACCACCGCCAAGCGCGTCTTCAGCGCCGACGCGCGCAAGAAGATGCGCTCGAAGGAGAAGAAGCTGATCGAGGCCTTCGGCCCGGTGGAGTACCGCGTAGCCTCGAATGCCGATGAGGTGAGGACGTACCTCTCCGCCTTTTTCGCCCAGAAGGCCTCGCGCTTCGCCGCCATGAACATCGCCGACCCCTATGCCGACGAGGGGATACGCCGCTTCATCGCCACCGGCGCCTGCCGGCAGGACGATCCGAACGAGGTGCGGGGCGCGGCGATCGAAGTCGCCGCCCTGGTGGCGTGCAACACCGGGCAGGTCTTCGCGACCTTCGCCGGTGCGGTGAGCGAGACGCGCTACAGCGGTATGATGACCTCCTTCGACCAGACACCCACGGTGGGGCGGTCGAGTCCCGGTGACATCCTGCTGCACCACCTCATACGCGATCAGACCGAACGGGGCCGCCGCAGCTTCGATCTCGGAGTCGGGGAGGCCCGCTACAAGGCCAATATCTGCGACGAGACGATCCAGCTCGGTGAAGTGACCATCGCCGTCACCCTGCGCGGCCATCTCTTCGCCATTCCGGCCATGGCCGCCACCCGGCTCAAGCGCCGGATCAAGCGCAGCCAGCGCCTGGCGCGTCTGGCGAAGGCGGTTCGGAAGGCGCTCCACCGCCCGGCTCGCCACGGCAGCGCCGCCGGCGAGGCGAATCCTTAAGGGCATCGCCCGGGAACCCGGACGCGGCATCGGCGCTGGTCATCCGGGCCGAACCTGCGACCGCGCGGCAGCAGCCCATCCGCAAGATGTCGGTCTTACGCCGCCGAAAGCCTGAGGCCGCTTCCCGGCTTCCCCACGGCGGCACCCTCGCTCTCGGTCTGCTCACCGGCGACGAGGATCGTGCCGGCCCCCGCCCGTTCGGCCAGGCCGTGGAGCGAGACGAGTTCGGGATCTTCGGGGGACTTGTCGGACGCGATGACGATGGCGTTCATCCGGCCCGCCATGGCCTCCAGCAGGTCTTGGGCCTCCTGCGACAGGGCCTCGCCGAGGCGATAGACGACCCAGTCGTAGCTCTGGGCCAGGGCGTCCAGGGCGATGGCCAGCGCTTCCGGCTCGTCCGTGAGAATGTTGCAATCGACGAAACCGCGCGGGATGGCGTGGAGCCTGCGCACCGAGGCCACCGATCGGATCACGTCGAGGAAGGCAGCCTCGCCCGCAACGAGGTCGGTGAGGCCGGCATCGTCCGACGGTGAGGCCGGGCCGTTGACGTCCACGATCAGAACGCGCCCGCCCGCCGCCAGGGCCTCCGCCAGGATCGCGGCGAGTTGCCGGTCGGCGGCCGTGTCGGTCTCCGCAACCAGGATGCTTCCGCCGTTGCGGCCGATCCGCTCGCGCAGGAGATGGATGAGGGCCTGGAGATCGTAGCTGGAGACGGGCGACCGAGCCGCCTCTTCGGCTGTTTCCTCACGCACCGGAATCGGCGCCAGTTCCGCGGCGGATGCGGGAACGGTGGTCATGGGCACGGCAACGCGGGCGGTCAGCGGCGCTTCGTAGAGGGAGGCGGCGGGACCGCTCCGCGACAGGGCCACGGAGGCTTCCGGGAAGGTGAAGGGAGTGGGCTCGGTGGCCCGATCGTCCGGTCCGGTCCGGCGGCGGGTGTCGCCGGGATCGCGGAGAAGATGACGCGCCGCCACCCCGCCGCTGGACAGCAGCATCGCCATCACGAGGGCGAGGGCCACGATGGGCAGCTTCTTCGGGAAGGACGGGACCTGCGGCACCACGGCGCGGGAGACCACGCGGGCATCGGCGGGCGCTGCGCTCTCGGCATCGCGGGCCGAGGCCTCGCGATAGCGCGAGAGATAGGATTCGAGCTGGTCGCGCTGCGCCTTCGCCTCGCGCTCGAGGGCGCGAAGCTGGACCTCGCTGGAATTGCCCTTGGAGACGACTTCGCGCTGCGCGTCGACGGCGGCGTTCAGGCTGTCGACCCGGGCTTCGGCGATGCGGGCATCGTTCTCCATCGTCCGCACCACCCGGTCGGCGGTGGCCTTGATCTGTGCGTCGAGGTCGCCGATCTGCGCCGTCAGCTCCTTGATGCGGGGATGGGCCGGCATCAGCGTCCGCGATTCGAGGGCGAGCTGCCCGCGCAGGGTGATGCGCTGCTCCACCGTGCGCCGGATGACCTCGTTGTTGGCCACGTCCGGGATTTCGAAGGCGCGGCCGTCCTTGATCATTTCGCGGATGAGCTTGGCCCGGCTCGTGAGGTCGGCCTTGACCGTGCGGGCCTGGGACAGCTGGGTCGACAATTCGCTGAGCTGCTGGGTGCCCAGGGGTTGGCTGGTGGTGCCACCGCCGCCGCTGATCAGGCCGTTGCGGGCTCGGAAGGTCTCGACCTTCGCCTCGGCCTCGGAAACGCGGGTGCGCAGGGTGTCGATGTTGCCGCCGAGCCAGGTCGAGGCGTAGCGGGCGGTGTCCACCTTCGCCGATTCCAGGGAGGCGATGTAGAGTTCTGCGATGGTGTTGGCGGCCTTGGCCGCGAGTTCCGGATCGCGCGAGCGGAACTCGACCGTCAGGATGCGGGACTTGCCGGCCGGGTAGACCAGGAGCCGGTCGAAATAGGTCTCCAGCACCCGGTCCTCGGGCGCCCGCTCCATCGGGTTCTTGGTGAGCCCGATCATCATCAGGACACGCTGGACCGGACCGATGCCGTCGACCTCGGGATCGAATTCGGCATTGCCCACGAGCTTCAGGCGGCGGATCGCCTCCCGGGCGATATCGCGGGACATCACCACCTGGACCTGGCTCGCCACCGCCTGTTCGTCGATGGCCAGGGGCTGTTCGCCGCGTTCCTGGGCGGTGCGGGCGAAGCTCGCGTCGCGGCTCTCCAGCAGGATCTTGGCCTCGCCGGTGTAGCGCGGCGGAACGACCTGCACGAAAACGATGGCCCCGATCCCCGCCGCCACGGTGGGAAGGACGATCCAGCGCCAGGACCGCGCCAGGACTCCGAACAGCTGGGACAGGCCGAGCCCCTCGTCACGCTGGGGGATCGGCTCGATCGTGGAAACGGGCTGCTGCGAGCGAGGCATGAGAGGATCTTTACGCAAAGCAGGACGCCGCATCGGGCGCCTCCCGGAAGACTAGAACTCGTTAAGATTGATCGTCGGTTAAGATCGGCCACAACGCATCGCATTCCCTCCGCGATATCAGTTTTTGTTAACCATATGATCCTACAAATAGAGGCAGAAACTTGCTCTTAGCGGCTTGGATGATGAACCGGCGCTCCCTTCTCCTCGCTCTCACCTCCACTCTGGCACTGGGCGGATGCCTGCGTCCCGACTTCCGGACCGCGCAGCTCGACGCCACCGCCACCGGATCGATCGGCGGGCGCTATACGCTCGCCACCGGCGACCGGCTGCGCGTCATCGTCTTCGGCCAGGACAACCTGTCCAACATCTATGCGATCGACGGATCCGGCGGCATCGCCATGCCGCTCATCGGTCTCGTGAAGGTGGGAGGGCAATCGACGGCCCAGGCCGCCCGGACCATCGAGGCCAAGCTCGCGGCGGGCTTCGTGCGCGAGCCGCATGTCACCGTCGAGGTGGATGCCTATCGGCCGTTCTACATCCTCGGCGAGGTCACGACCTCGGGGCAATATCCCTACGTCAACGGCATGGCCGTCGAGACGGCGGTGGCGATCGCGGCGGGCTTCGGACCGCGGGCGGCCCGCGACTACGCCGTCCTCACCCGAGAGGGGCCGAACGGCCTCGTCTCGGGCATCGTCCCGATGACCTATCTGGTGAGGCCCGGCGACACGATCGTCATCAAGGAGCGCTTCTTCTGAGGACGTCTCGTCTTCGATACGTCGTCGATCGACGAAGGCCCGGATCCATCCGATCCGGGCCTTCGTCTGTCCACGCCAGGTCAGATAAGATCGAGATAACTCATGCTCGCAGCGCTGGCGGCATTGTTGATCACGACCACCGTGTCGAACATGTGGTCGGCGTTCTGGTCGGAAAGCAGGTAACCCGTCTTCGACGAGGCGTTGTAGAGGAACAGGTGCGTCATGTCGCCGTTCTTCAGGACGCCGTCATAGCGCGCATACGCCATCTCGGCGGAGGTAGCCGCAGTTTTGGTCTCGAAATAGTTGTCTCGCGTGCCGGCATATTTGAGGTCGATGCTGTCGTAGGTCGAATTCCAGTCCAGGATCGTATCCGAGCGTGAGATCGCGCCCGGGGTTTTGTCCAGTGTGAAGACGAACGTGTCGAGTCCCTTGCCACCGCCGCCGGACAGGAGGTCCTTGTCGGCGCCGCCATTCAGGATATCGGATCCTGCCCCACCCAGAAGATAGTCCGTTCCCTTGCCGCTGGTGAGAACGTCATCGCCATCCTGCCCCAGGAGCGTGTCGTTGCCGGAGCCGGCATCCAGCTTGTCATTGCCGTTCCCGCCTTCAAGCCGGTCGTTTCCATAACGCCCCATAAGCTTGTCGTTGCCGTTGCCGCCATAGAGTTTATCGTTGCCGACATAGTCGCTGTCGGAGCCGTTTCCGCCGTCGAGGCTGTCGTCTCCCCCGCCCCCATAAAGCCTGTCGTTGCCGTCATACCCGATCAGGGAGTCGTTCCCGTTCGAGCCTGTGATCAAATCTTTTCCACCAAAGATCAGCTCTCGGTTTTCTTCGACGGAATTGAGCGATATATCAGAAAAATCGACACTCAGGCCTGTGATTTTATAGCCCCCGCTGACATATTCGTCATAATATTCGCAATCCCCCGTTTCTTCATCATAATATTATTTATAGTCAATAAAATATGCCGTATACTCTACTTGCGCGATCAATCCTTTAGCGATAAAACCGCCCTCGTCGTAAGTAAAGTTTGAACCATAGCACTCGATTAAATCACCCTCTTCGAATTACTCATATCCGATGCTCAGATAATTATCTTCATAGTAAAGATATTCCCAAAAATAATACTCGCCTGTAACGTAGATGCCCTCCATATTAAGGGTACCGTATGCGTTGAGCTCTGCCATGTGGGGTTCTCTCTGTCATGGGCTCATCGATCAATGGGCGAAGGCGGGGCCGATCCCGATTGCCGATTGTGGAAGCAATGATCGAGAAGACAGGACGACCCCGCCAAACGAGGAACGGGGGCACCGGATCGATGCCCCCGTTCTTCCGTGTCGCGTTCGGCGCTTACAGGATGAAGTCACCCGCATCGATGGCGGGCCGTCCGGCAATTCTGATCTCGAACTCGGCGGAGGCGTCCTTGTCGACGCTGCCTTCGATCACCGTATAGATGCCGTCACGGGACAAGCGGACCTGACCTGCACCGGTGAACCGCGCACCCTCGATATAGGTGAATGTCTCATTCGTCGTCGTCGAGGAAGCTACGGCGTCAATGATCGACAGATCGATCAGGTCACCGTCTGCAACGCGGAAATCGAGGATGGTATCGCTGGAAAAACCGCTGGAGGTCGCGCGATCGAAGACGAAGCTATCCGCACCTCCGCCACCTAAGAGGGTGTCCTCGCCGAGATTGCCGAACAGCCTGTCGGCGCCGTCGCCACCGCGCAGGATGTCGCTGCCGCCACCGCCATAGAGCGTGTCGTCGCCGGCACCGCCGTAGAGCAGATCGCTTCCGCCATCCGCCTCGGTGACGGCCTTGGTCGTGGCGCCTCCGTAAAGGATGTCACTCCCCTCTTCGCCGAACAGGCGATCGCCACCCTCTCCTCCCTTGAGGGTATCGTTGCCGCCGCCGCCGAAGAGATCATCCGTGCTCGTCTTGCCCGTGACGCTGTTGTTCGCGGTCGATGCACTGAACACGAACGAGCTCACATCGAGTTCGTCGGGGGAAGCTCCGGCGATCACGAGGCGCTGGGCATATCCGTTGCTCGTAATCTCGATGACAGCATTGCCGTCCTCGTCGATGCTGAGGATCTCATCGAGCGCCTCGATCGACCCGATGCCGAAGGCCGACAGGTCGATCCGGTCGCCATGGGCCGTATTGGTCTCGCTATCGAAGCTCGGCGCCTCGAAGTCGAAGATCGTGTCCGTCTCCGATGCCGTCAGCTTCCGCATGACGAAGGTGTCATCGCCGGCGCCGCCATAGAGGGAGTCGTCGCCGTTCTGGCCGAAGAGCTTGTCGGCGCCGTCGCCGCCACGCAGGACGTCGTTGCCCCCGCCCCCATAGAGCGAGTCGTCGCCTGTGCCGCCGATGAGAATGTCGTCGCCGTCATAGAGTGACTTGTCCGCGACTGTCGTCCCGACGCCGCCCTGCAGGATGTCGTTGCCATCCTCACCATAGAGCCGGTCGTTGGCGTCGCCACCGGTCAGCGTATCGTTGCCGAGGGCACCGAACAGGTCGTCGTCATAATCCGATCCGGTGATGCGCTCGCTCTGGACCACAAGATCGAAGACGAAGTTGCTTGCCCCGAGTGTAGACCGATCGACGTTGGCCAGGATCAGGTCGGTGGAGATGCCGTCGCCTTCGATGGACAGCACGGTGTCGCCATCGGAATTGACGCTGAGAAGATCGTTGACCGTCGCCATCGACGAGATGTTGAACGCACGTAGGTCGATCTTGTCGCTCGCCACGTCGAAATCCCGGACGATGTCGGTCTCGCCGTATTCGTGTGGCGCATAGACGACGGTATCAGAACCGGAACCGGTAACGAGCTTGTCGTCGTCGCTGCCGCCATCGAGGACGTCGTCACCGGAACCGCCGTTCAGACGATCGTAACCACCATTCCCGAAGAGCCGGTCATTCCCGACGCCACCGACCAGAAGATCGGCGGAATACGCTTCCGTGGCCTCGTCGGCATCGCCGATCAGCGTGTCGTTGCCGGCCTCGCCGAACAAGCGGTCGTTGCCCTCCAGGCCCGTCAGCGTGTCGTTGCCGAGCCCGCCGAACAGATCGTCGCTCGATGAGGTTCCGTCCAGAACATCGTCGGCCACGACGTTCGACAGCACGAAGTTCGAGGCGCTGAGCCGGAAGGGGGCGACTCCGAGGAACGTCGTCTGCTCCACGTAGGAACCGAATGTGTACGACAGCGTCGCATCGCCACTGCCGGTGGATGTCAGCATGTGCCGGATCGTGTCGAACGACGAGATATTCAGCGACGACACATCGATGAGGTCGGATGCCCGCGAGAAATCGAGCACCGTGTCGTCATTGGAGTAATAGTAATACTCCCCATCCGCGAAACGCTCGATCACGACGACGTCAGCTCCGTCACCGGTCAAGAGAGTGTCGCCGCCGTCGCCGCCGGTCAGCCTGTCGTTGCCCGTTCCACCGACAAGCAGGTCGTCGCCTACGCCCCCGAATAGCTTGTCATCGCCGGCCCCTCCATCGAGATAGTCGTCACCGTCATCATCATCCTCCGGAGCAACGATGACAGATGTTCCTCCGTAGATGGTGTCATTGCCACCATTCCCATAGATTTCGTCCCCATAGCCGAAACCTTTTATGACATCTGCCGATGAAGAACCATTCAACAGATCAGAATATTGAGTTCCGTTTATCGAAGCCATAGGGTTGACCGATCCAATTAATACAGAATTAAAACATCAATATAACCATATTCGCTGCTAAAATAAATACGAATCGGGTATATTGCTTGTCAAAATGACTATGGAGCGGACCGAATATTCGCAACCCCCATTTGAGGTAGGAAGCCGCAATAAATGGAGAACTCAGTATTTCTCGCGAGGTGTCCGGCGGTCGAGGTGAGGCCAAGCAGCGGGCGGGGTGGGCCTACCGGCCCGCGGCAAGACGGCACGTATCGGGTGTTCCTATCGCCCCGGCGGGCTTCTCCACACCTGGGCCAGCGCAGGGCTTCGACGACGGTGCGTTAGGGGCTGCCTAACCGAACGGGAGGTTTCAGGGCGTTCGCCGGCCCGAATCGCTGCCCAGGCGGATGGCCCTTAACGATCGCACCATCTCTGGGGACCAGTGTCCGTCGACATCGTACCGCCATTCGGCTGGAACGGTCGTCGCGTGGAGCTTGTCCGTCGTGAGTGCGTCCGCCTCCGTTCTGTCCGTCGGCCCCGCCAGCAGCGCGGGCGAGGCCGTCCATCGCATCCTGCACGTGTTCCGTGCGCCGGTGGGAGGGCTGTTCCGCCACGTCTGCGACCTGATCAGGATCCAGTCCGCCGCCGGGCACGAAATCGGGCTCGTCTGCGATGCGTCCACCGGCGGCGAGCGTGCGGTCCAGGCTCTGGACGAGCTCCTGCCCCATCTCGCGCTCGGCATCGTCCGGGTTCCCATGCGGCGCAACCCGCATCTTTCGGACATCGTGGTGGTCCGGGCGGTCGCGAGGCGGGCCGCGGAGATCCGCGCCACGATCCTGCACGGACACGGCGCCAAGGGTGGCGCCTATGCGCGCATCGCCCGCCTGCCAGCGGGCGTACCCTCGCCGATCAGGGCCTATACCCCCCATGGCGGCAGCTACAATTACAAGCCCGGCACGCTGCGCCACCGCCTGTACATGGGGGTCGAGCGCCTGCTCTCGACGCGGACCGACGTGTTCCTGTTCGAGAGCGAATATGTCGCCGGTCGGCATGGCCGCTTCGTGGGGAGCAGACCCCATACCGTGCGGATCGTCCATAACGGCATCGACGAGGTGGAGTTCGCACCGGTCCTGCACCGGGCGGACGCCTACGACCTCCTCTATATCGGCGAGTTGCGCGAGGCGAAGGGCATCCCGGTCCTGCTCGACACCCTGGTGGCGCTCCGCGCCGAGGGGCGCCCCACCCGCCTGCTGATGGTCGGTTCCGGCCCGGATGAAGACCAGCTCGTGGAGAGGGCCCGGAAGCTCGGCCTATCGGGCGCGGTGGCGTTCGAGCCGCCACAGCCGATCCGGATCGCCCTGGCGAAGGGACGGATCATGGTAGTCCCGTCGCTCGCCGAATCCCTGCCCTACGTGGTGCTGGAAGCCGCCGCCGCGCAGCAGCCCCTCGTCTCCACCAATGTCGGCGGCATCCCGGAAATCTTCGGAACGGCGGCAACGGATCTCGTCAGACCCGGAGATCCCGTTGCCCTCAAGAACGCCATTGTCCGCCTGCTCGACGAAGACACCGCCGAGGGCGCCGCCCGAGCCCGAGCTCTCAGTGACTCGGTGCGGGCCCGCTTCTCCATGCGGCGGATGGGGGCGGATGTCCTGTCGGGCTACGCCGCCGCCCTGCTGCGGCGAGATAAATCGATGCACGAAGCATCGCCGCCTGCGATGAAGGAACCGCCACAGTGACGCTGACTTGCTCTTCGCCATGCTTTGGCGGCCAGAACCTCGTTAAACGTTCCGTGATGTCGGTCTGGCATCCTCTTCCATCGCATCGGCGGAAAGCTTGAACGAGAGCAAACGATGAGCGCCTTCGACGTTCGCGACCTTCTGAAGGCGGCGGGGCAACCCAGCCAGCCCAAAGCGGGAGATGCGTCCCAGTATGGCCCTGCCCCGTCGACCATTCCCCCCGCCGAAATCGGGGCGCCGCGCGATCATGGCGGCGTGCTGTCTCCCGTCGTGCTGTCGGGCAGCGTTCGGCTGGCGGATCTGCTGCTCATCGCCCTCTTCGGCTTTGCCGTGCATCGCGTTCAGATCGGCGGCACGGTCGGCCTGGGATGGAGCTATTCCACGGCGATCCTGGCCGTGGCCGTGCTGGCGGTCGCGTCGTTCCAGATCTTCGGCAGTTACCGGATCGCCGCCTTCCGGACCTTCTTCAAACCGGCCCTGCGCCTGACCGCCGCCTGGTCGCTGACCTTCCTCGTCGTCGCCACGGCGATGGTCTTCGCCAAGGTCGCGGACCATTATTCCCGGATCTGGCTCGCGACGTTCTACGGCCTGGGGCTCGTCCTGCTCCTCGCAGGACGTTTCGCCCTCCTCCGCTTCGTCACGGCCCGCATGCTGCGCGGGCAGTTCGACAGGCGCACGGCCATCGTCGGCGGCGGTCCGCTGGCGGAAGAGCTCATCCGCTCCCTCGAGGCGGAAACCGAATCCGGCATCCGCATCGTCGGCGTCTTCGACGATCGGGGGGACAACCGGTCCTCCTCGGTCGTCGCCGGCTACCCGAAGCTCGGCACGGTGAGCGACCTCGTGGATTACGCGCGCTCGACCCGCCTCGACCTCGTGATCTTCACGCTTCCGATCGCGGCCGAGGATCGGCTGCTCCAGATGCTGGCCAAGCTCTGGGTCCTGCCCATCGACATCCGCCTCTCCGCGAAGGCGACGAAGCTCAAGCTGCGCCCGAGGGCCTATTCCTATCTTGGCTCCGTCCCGGTCCTCGACGTATTCGACAAGCCGATGGCCGATTGGGACATCGTCACCAAGGCCATCTTCGATCGCGTCGTCGGCGCAGCCATGCTGGTCGTACTGGCGCCGGTCATGCTCGGTCTGGCGATCGCCGTCCGCGTCACCTCGCCGGGTCCGATCCTGTTCCGGCAGAAGCGTCTCGGCTTCAACAACGAGACGATCGAGGTCTACAAGTTCAGGTCGATGTATGCCGACCAGTCCGATTTCACCGCGTCGAAGCAGGTGACGCGCGGCGACCCTCGGGTCACGCCCCTCGGCCGCTTCATCCGCAGGACGTCGCTGGACGAGCTGCCGCAGCTGTTCAACGTCCTGAAGGGGGAATTGTCCCTGGTCGGGCCGCGCCCCCATGCGGTTCAGGCCACGACCAGCACCACCCTCTACGACCAGGTGGTCGATGGGTATTTCGCCCGCCACAAGGTCAAGCCCGGCATCACCGGCTGGGCCCAGATCAACGGCTGGCGCGGCGAGACCGACACGGACGAGAAGATCCAGCGCCGCGTCGACCACGATCTCTACTACATCGAGAATTGGTCCATCCTGTTCGACGTGCAGATCATGCTGGCGACGCCTCTGTCCCTCGTCACCACCAAGAACGCTTATTGAGACCCAGCCTCACTGTCCCTGACCCATAGGTCAGGCGCGGTGAGGTCCGATGTGAGACCGAACCACGAAAGAGGCCGCCCCTCGCATCGCGAAGGGCGGCCTCTTTCCGTTCTTGCGCCGAAAGCCGGCGCGATGGGGCCTTGTGTTACGGCAGGGAGCCTGCCGCCTTCTTGGCCTCGGTCATCGTGTTCTCGCAGCCCTTGGCATCGCCGGCCGCTTCCTGCTTGCGCGCCTGCTCGATCAGGTGACGGGCGTGGTCGATGCTCTTGGCATTGGGAGTGGTCGAGGCGTCGGTGGGCTTTCCGCCGGGAGGCGCGTCGAGGCCCATCGACGGGTTGGTGGCGACCTTGCCGTCGGCCGAGGCGGTGCCGGTGACCGACACGGCGCCGGAACTGTTGAGGCGACGCTCGATCGTGGCGATCTGGTCGGAACAGGCCGAGGCGAAGGCCGGACCCGCAATGGCGGTGAAGACGAGGGCGGGCGCGAGGATGCGGATCAGCGGCGAGGCCGTAGTCGGCGAATGCGCCTTGGTCGAGGACGTCCTGGTCTCGCTGGGGGCCTTGGTCATGCGATGCTTTCCGATGATGTCGAACATGGCACGCCAACGCTCGAATCACCCCGCATGTTGCTGCGACATCGTCGAGCCGGGGCCGATCATCCCCTGACGGGACACTCCGCCGCACATGGTCACCGAACGTGGCGACCGACAAAAAAGGCCACCGCTCCGTCTCCGGAGCGGTGGCCCAACGTAGGGGCTCGAGGGCGCCTACCAGAAGATGCGCATTCCGCCATAGGCCGCGATCGGCGCGCCGGGTGCCAGGCTCCGGTTGGAGCTGGCATTGGGCAGGGCCAGGATCGGAACCTCGCCGACCGGCGAGAAGGTGCCGAAGGTCGCGTAATTCGCGTTCAGCGCGTTCTCGACATAGCCGTAGACCTCCAGATTCTCGCTCACCCGGTAGCTCGTGTTGAACCCGATGACCGCGTAGTTGCCGGTGGTCTTGTTGAGGTTCGATTCGTCGCCGACGAGGAACTTGCCGGTGGCGACACGGGCGAGCACGCCGACCTTCCATTCCGGCGTGACCATGTACTGGACACCGATCTTGACCTGATGCGGCGCGACGCCGGGAAGCTTGTCGCCGCGTCTCACGAAGATCTGGTTGGCTTCCGAATTGTCCGGCTGGGCCGGGTTCGGGGTGGCGAACGGGTTGCCGCCGGAGGCCAAGGTCAGCGGCGACTGGAAGGTCGCGTCGACGAAGGCGTAATCGACGAAGGCGTTCCAGACCGGGGTGGTGATGGCGAGACTCGCCTCGACGCCCTGGCGGCGGGTGGAACCGACATTCTGGAAATAGGCGCGGCCGATGGTGATGTCGGACGGCACGAAGGTGATGTCATCCTCGTTGCGGGCGCGGAAGACGCCGGCCTTCCAGCTCAGCACCCCGAGCTCGATCGGCGAGGGCAGCTTGCCGCGGAAACCCGCCTCGACCGTGCGCGAGATGACCTGCTTCAAGGGCGGATCGCCGACGAAGAAGTTGGTGAGCGAGCACGGGGCGAGCGGATCGGCGCAGGAGAGCTCGGCCGGAGTGGGCGCGCGGTTCGCCTCGACATACCCGCCATAGACGGTGAGGAAGTCAGGCACGATCTTGTAGCTCGCGCCGATGCCAGGGTTGAACCGCTGGAAGTAGTGGTTGCCGTTCAGCGCCGTGCCGAGCTGATCCTCCAGCACGATCTTGGCCATGTTGAAGCGGCCCTGCAGCGTCAGGGTCAGGCGGTCGGTCAGGTCGGTATTGTTCGACAGGAAGATGCCGCCGTAATCGTTGCTCGACTTCACGCTCACCGGGGTGATCGAGTTGTCGTCGCTGCGCACGACAACGCCGGGCCCGTAGAAGCCGCGGTCGAAGGTCAGGCCGCCAACGGCATTGTCGGCGGTGAAGGCCGTGCGACCGCCATCGTACGAACCGCCGAGGACGAAGCGGTTGGGCAGGCCGAACAGCGTCTCACGCACGGTGGTCTGGACCGAGACACCGAAATTCTCGGTGTTGGTCCGGGTGGAATTGAGGAAGGCGTAGGGGCCGCCTTCGTCGAACCGCTCGGCGAAGGCCGGAAGCCGGGCGAAGTTCGCCGTGCGGATGCTGCTCGCCTGGACGCGGCGGTTCAACCGGTCGCGCAGGAAGAACTGTTCCTCGTTGGCGCCTTCCGAGCAGAGGAATCGCTCGTTCTCCTCGCAGCGCTCCACCTCGGCGGCGTCGCCATTGGCGGTGTTCTGCTCGAAGCGGCCGTAATAGGCGTTGCCGGAGAGGGTGACCGTGGGCGAGATGTCGTAGTTGCCCGAGATCCCGATCCGCCCGAAGGCGTTCAGCGTCTTGTCCGGATAGGTGAAGACTTCGCTGCGACGGAAATCGAGCAGGTCGACCGGCAGGGTACCGTTGCCGGTCAGGCTGTTGACCGCGCCCATGAAGTTGAGGTGGAACTCACCCTTCTCCGCCTGCACGCCGAGATCGCCGTAGAACTGGCGCAGACGCGAGGGCGAGTGCTTGCGCCATCCGTTCTCGGACAGCGCGGTGCCGGCGATGTAGAGGCCGACATTGTCCGAGCGCTGCCCGTGCTGGAACGAGCCGCCGAAGCGCCCGAACGAGCCGCCCGAGAGGTTCAATTCGGTGCCCTGATAGGTGAAGCCGTTCTTGAGCTGCACGCTCAGGGCGCCGCCGAGGGCGTTGAGGCCGTAGGCCGGGTTCGAGCCTTCGAGCTCGATGCGGTCGACGGCGATGTCGGGGATGAGGTCCCACTGCACGGTGTCGCCGAACGAGGTATTGAAGCGGTTGCCGTTCACGTAGACGGCGACGCCCTGCGGGCTTCCGCCCAGCGGCGAGGCTTCGAAGCCGCGATAGGTGATGGTCGGCTGGAAGGGGTTGCCCTGTGCGTTGTTGATGCTGATCGAGCCGATCCGCTCGTCGAGGGCGCGCAGCACACTCGGAGTGCCGACCCGGTTCACGTCAGCAGATGTCAGGACGCTGGTGTTCTGTGGAAGCTTGTCACGCTCCTGGCCGAGCAGGACGCCCTGGGCGCTGCGCACGCTCGCCGATGGCGTGGTGGCGACGACATCGAGCTCCTGCAGCGTCACGGCCTGCTGGCCGCCGACGATCGTGCCCTGCGCGTAGGCGACGCCCGGCAGCAGCGCTACCGAAACGAGGAGGCTGCTCCGCAGCGTCCGCTTCTTCATGTCCCAAGACCCTTCGGTTTCCACAGCGTGGCCGGTTTTCCCGGCTCGTTGATCAATGTTGCGGAGCGTATCGGGCTTGGACAATCCGGTGACGAGGGGTTTCGCCGATTCTCATAAGGGTCTTACGGAGATGGTGTCTTCGCGTGACCTCTGCGCAACATAATTCACCTGAGAATTCAGAGGCTTCGGGACCAATAGGAACGACAAACGGGATCATTCGGCAATCTACGGTGCCGGAATGTTTTCAGTGAATTCTTGGATTGAGCAGGCCCCTCGAACGTGACGGTCTCACGTCATGCCGGACGAATCGAACGTGGTGGGTGGGACCCGCCCGGCCGCATGGATCGAAGACCGGGCCTGCGTGAGCGTGGCCCATGGGCCGGGCTCACGGAGAACTTCGTAGGAGACATGAAAAAGGCCCGCCGGGATTCGGCGGGCCTGACGAGGATGCGGGTTTGCGGGCGTCGAGACCGTCGGGTCAGAGGCGCGCCTGGATCTTGCGGGCGACCTCGCCGAGACGCTGCTCCAGCAGGGTCGGCACTTCACAGACATAGTTCAAGGATTGGCTGCGCTCCTGGAAGATGCGCCGGTCCCAGGCGAATTTCGTCTCCAGTTCCGAGGCCTCCTTGGGCATCTCGCGGGCGTCGTTGGCGCTCGGGCCGTCCTTCACCGCGCTGATCTGGTCGGCCTCCTGGCGGATGCGCTCGGCCATGCGCCGCTGTCCCTGGGCATAGCGCGCGATGCCGCCGATGACCCGGCTGCGCTCGTTGTTGACGACCTCGAACACGCCGGCGAAGACCCGCGTCAGGCGCTTGGCCTTCTCGTCACCGGCCTTGGCGACGAACTCGTCGAGCAGCGGATCGACCTCGCTCAGGTCGGTGCGGCGCGAGGCGATCTTCTGGGCGAGCGAGGCCGCCTCGTAATCGTCGCCCCACGGGCCGGCGGCCTCCAGATCCGGCCCCGTCCAGACGGTGCCGGGACTCAGGGTCGAGACCTTGCGCTGGACGCAAGGCCAGTCCGGGTCCGCCTTGGGCTGGGCGAGGGCCGGCCCACAGAGGAAAGCGCCGGCCGCCATGGCCAGCACGAATGTCCGCGAAAGAATCATGAATTGTCTCCGGCCGGTCCGCCGCGCCGGGCCATGATGCCGCGACCGGGATCGTAGGCGATGACGGCGAGGGTGAAGAAGGCGATGGTCGTGCCCAGGACGACGGCGCAGGCCACGGGTTCGAACTGCCCGTAGAGGGCGAAGCGCACGAGTTGGACGGCATGGGTGAAGGGATTGGCCATGCAGATCAGGTAGAGCGTCTCGCTCGACTCGCGGATGCGCCAGAGCGGGTAGAGGGCCGATGAAGCAAAGAACATCGGGAAGATCACGAAGTTCATCACGCTGGCGAAATTCTCGAGCTGCTTGACCATCGAGGACAGGAGCAGACCGATGGCGCCGAGCATCAACCCCGAGGCGATGAAGGCCGGCAGCGCCGCCACGTAACCGATGGCCGGGATGTCGAGCTCCCAGAACCAGGCGATGGCGAGGAAGGCATAGGCCTGGACCACCGAGACGGTGACGCCGGCGATCAGCTTGGCCAGCAGCAGCAGCCAGCGCGGATAGGGGCTCGTCAGCAGCACCTTCATCGAGCCGACCTCGCGGTCGTAGACCATGGAGAGCGAGGATTGCATGCCGTTGAAGAGCTGGATCATCACGGCCAGCCCCGGCACCACGTAGACCTCGTAGAGGACGTAGGTCTGGTAGGGCGGCTCGATCGAGACGCCGAGCGTGTTGCGGAAGCCCGCCGCGAAGATGAACAGCCAGACCAGCGGCCGCACGAGCGCGGAAAAGAACCGCTCCTTCTGGTTGAAGAACCGCAGCAACTCGCGACGGACGATGCCGCCGAGGCAAATCAGGTAGCCGACCGCGTCGAGGCGGCCGAGATGGGGCACCGGTTTTTCGGTGACGTTCGCAGCCGTCGAAGCGGTGGTGGCGACGGTCTTCGTCATGCGGCCTGCCTCGGCGGTTCGGCGACGAGGCGCCGGAAGGCGGCTTCCAAAGTCTCGTCGCCTTCAGCGATGGACGCCGCCGTCCCCCGGGCGACGATGCGACCCTTGTGAAGGACGACCGCGTCGTCGGTCCCGTCGATCTCCTCGAAGATATGGGTCGCCCAGAGGACCGACAGTCCCTCTTCCCGCACCAGGGCACGGACGATGGCGACGATGTCGGCACGCGATTCGAGATCGAGCCCCACGGTGGGCTCGTCGAGGAGGAGGAGTTTCGGCTCATGCACCAGGGAGCGGGCGATTTCGATGCGTCGCGACTGGCCGCCGGAGAGGGTGCGCACCTTGTCGTCGCGCCGGTCGCTCAGGCCCACGCGGGCGAGCAGCGCCGCGATGCGGGCCTTCGCGGCCCGGCGCGCGATGCCGTGCAGGCTGGCATGGTAGAGGAGGTTCTGCTCGACGGTGAGGTCGGTATCGAGGGTCCGGGCCTGGAACACCACGCCGAGGCGGGCGAGCGCCCGGGACGGCTCGCGGTCGAGGCCGTGGCCGAAGATCGAGACCCGCCCGTCCTGGTTGGCGTAGAGCCGGGTGATCACCGAGAACAGGGTGGTCTTGCCGGCGCCGTTGGGGCCGAGCAGGGCCATGAACCGGCCCCGCTCCACCCGGATCGAGACGTCGGACAGGGCCGCGCGCGCGCCGAAGCGATGGCTCACGCCGGCCACGTCGAGGGCCGCACTCTCCCCTGCCCCGTCGCTCACGGCTTCATCGCCCGCTTGGCGTCACCGACGGCATCGAGGCATTCGTCGAACTCGCCCTCGCCCTGCTCGCGCTCGGCCACGCGGAGCGCCTTCTTGAGCTTCGGCGCCGCCGCCTCGGACGGCCCCTTGGCGAGGGCGTCCTTGATCATGGCGATGCCCTCGGCACAGGCGGCCTTGTCGTCGGCGAGCGCCGGGCCGGCGGCGAGGAGGAGGGCGAAGGTCGGGATGAGGAGACGCATGCGGAGGCCCTGCCTTACTTGACGATGAATTTGCCGGTCATGCCCTTGGATTCGAGCCCGTGAATCGACCAGGGGTATTCGCCCGGCTTGATCGTCACGAACTCGATGGCGATCTCGCCCGGATCGTCGAATTCGAGGTGGTCCGGTGGGCCGCTGCCGTGGATCTCGAGATGCTGGATCACGATCTGGTTGAACCAGATGTTGCGGAAGAACTCGGTGGCATAGAACTTATATTCCTGCCGGCCCTTGGCGACGATGCGCAAGCGATAGGCCTTGCCGGATTCGAGTTCGATCTCCCGGTTCTCGACCACGAAATCGTTGCCCTCTTCATTGCCGAGGACGAGATCCGGCAGGGTGGAGCGCTTCTTCGTGAGATCGAGGGCCGAGGCCGGCCCGGTGGCGAGCAGGGCCGCCAGGGCGAGGGTGATCGTCCGCATCGTCCTCGTCATGTGATCGTCCTCCCGTTGGCCGCCTTGAGGCGGTCCGTCCTTCGGCATATCCGCGCGTCCCTCCTCCCCCTTGTGGGGAGGGAAAGTGCACCTCAATTCGGCGATACCGTCACCCCCCAGGGCAGCAATCCCACCGGGATGCTCTTGATCACCTTGTCCGCCTCCACATCCACCACCGAGACGTCGTTGGAGGAGCCGTTGGTGGAGAACAGAAACTTCTGGTCCGGGGTGAAGGCGAGCTGCCAGACCCGCTGTCCCACGGGCAGGTACTTCTGAACCTCGTAGGTCTTGGCATCGATCACCGCGATGCGGTTGGCGGGGCCGAGCGCTGCGAAGGCCTTGGTCCCGTCCTTGGTGATGCGGATACCCACGGGCTGGATCGCCTCGTCGTTCACGCCCGGGATCTTGAAGGTGATCTTCTTGATGACCCGCCGCGCGGCGACGTCGATGATGCTGATCGTGCCGCCCACCTCGGCCGAGACCCAGAGGAATTTCCCGTCCGAGGTGAATTCGGCGAAGCGCGGCCGCGCATCCACCAGCACGTTGTCGATCACCTGGAACGTGGTGGTGTCGATGAAATGCGCCATGTTGGTGGTCTCGGAGGTGTTCACCAGGATCTTGCCGTCCGGCGACAGACCCATTCCCTCCGGCTCCACACCGACGGGCACCTCGGCCAGGACCTTGTTCTTCTCGATGTCGATGACCGTGACCTGGCTGTCATCCTCGTTGGCGACGTAGAGCGGGTTGCCGCCGGGGCCGAGGATGAACTGCTCCGGATCGGGTCCGGAGCGGAGCGAGCGCACCACCTTGCCGGTGGCGGTGTCGAGCACGTCGATGCGGTCATCGTCGCTGGCGCAGACGAACAGCTCCTTGCCGTCCTTGCTCGTCGTCACCCCGCGCGGGCGCCGACCGACCTTCCAGGTTCCGGTCACGGCCATCGTCGCCGTGTCGATGACGCTGACGGTGTTGCCCTTCTCGTTGGTCACGTAGACCGTGTAGGCCTGCGCGGTGGCGGTCAGAGCCATCGTCGCACCGACGAGGGCGGCCACACACACGCCTGCCTTGAAGCCGAGGCTCATTCCGTCTTCTCCCTGGGCATCGCTTCTTTGCGCGATTGACAGTGATTATAGTGCAGTTTGTCCTGACGGGGAGCGCATGCCTGCACGCGGAACGCAAGCGCGTTGCCGCAGGACGGGCGCGAAAATTCGCAGATCCCCGAACATTCGCGGACCGTCAGAATTGACACGCCGTCTCGGGAAGGTCGACACCGAGGGTATCGAGTGGCGTGCGCTGATGGGTGAAGCCCTGTTCGGGCGCCACGGTCACCATGGCCTTGGGCTGCACCACGATGATCGGCTGGCGCAGCTGATGGTCCCAGGGACGGTAGGTCAGCGAGACGCCCTTGTAGGCGGGCAGGCTGAAGGCGGGATCGGCGAAGTAGGGTGCGAGCACGGCCGGATCGGCGGTCTTCTTCTGCGTCGCCGCCTCCCCCACCGAGCGCACGGCCGCCCAGACCTGGTAATCGAGGGGCCGCATCAGCCGGCCGGCGAGACGCCGGAAGCGGTTCTGCGCCTGCGCCGCCCCCCAGGTCTCCAGGGTCGGGTGCCAGGTGGCCGCGATGAGCCCCTGCGTTCCCGCGACCGGCCGGGGGTCTACCGTGCGGAAAGGGACGTAGTCGCCCCAATCATTGGCCTCGTCGGCGACGATGGCGAGGTCGTAATCGACGCCTCGGGTGAAGACCATCGCCTCGGAGCGGGTCGGCGTGTCGCCCCGCGCCTTGGCGAGCGGGCCGAAGGTCCAGGGCTTCTCGGCGGTGATCTTCAGGGAGAACTTCTTGGCCGAGGCCCGGAACGCGTCGGCATAGAGCTTGTCGTTGTCGTTGGGGCCGACGATCAAGAACATCTTGCGCCAGCGCATCAGCGTGAAGAACTGCGCCAGCGCGTCGGTCTGCATCGCCCGGCTCGGGATCACGTGGAAGACGTTTTTGCGGCACTCGGCGCCGCGCAGGCGGTCGTCGGGCGCGGCGGTGTTGAACACGGTCACGCCCTCCCCCTTGACCGCGTCGGCGACCGCCAGAACCTCGTCGGCCGGCAGCGCCAGGACGAGATAGCGGATCCCCTTGCCAACGAGGTCGCGGGCGGCGTCGATGGCGCTCCTGCCTTCCGTCAGAGCGACCTCGTCGAGGGCGTAGGTCTGCTTGGTGAAACGGCCGGTGGTGTTGTTGTCCTTCACCGCCATGCGGGCGCCGGCGACGCCCTCATCCTCCGGCGCGGCCTCGGCATCGTAGGAGGACGGCGCGATCTCGGGCCGGTAGATCAGGCCGATATGGGTGTCACCCGGAGCGGCCTCCGCCGCCTGCGCGGAGGCCGCCGGTTCCTGCGCCACCGCGAGGGACGCCGTGCCGCCGAGGCCGAGCGTGAGGACGAGGGCGGCGGATCGGGAGAGGAGCGATGCGTTCATACGGTCGGCACGCTAACAACATTGCGCGGATACGCTCAATCGCGGAAGCATAAGGAAACCCTAAGGCGCGGCGGAGCGTCGCTTGCGTGCCGATGGGCGCGAATACACGCGAGATCGCTCGGAGCGGGCGAGCCGATTTGCACGACTTGTCAAATCCGGTCACTGCTCGACTTTCAAGGCACGGGCGCGGTGTCCGCCGCAGGCCGCATCGATCGTGACACAGGTTCGCCATGTCCCCATTCGTCAGGTCTCGTCGCGCCAAGCCTATGGTTTCGTTACCACTCCCCAGCCCCGGATACGCGGTGGCGCGGGCCTCCGTGCTCGCGATCCTGGCCGGATCGGTCCTGGCAGGACCGGCCCTCGCCGCCCCCGACAAGGCGGCGATCTTCGGGATCGAACTCAACGATCCGGGTGTGGTCGGCGGCCGCAAGGCGCGTCCCGACGAAGCTCGACGCCTCGCCCTGGTCACGGACGAGCTCCGCAAGGCGCTCACCGCCGGCAATGCGGTGGAGGTCGTGGACGTGGCGCCCCAGGCCGCCGAGATCGCCAAACAGGCTCCCCTCTTCAAATGCGAGGGCTGCGCCGCCACCATCGCCAAGAGCCTCGGGGCCGATCTTGCCGTCAACGGTTTCGTGGAGAAGGGCTCCAACCAGATCTTCAATCTCTACGTCCTTATCTCGGACGCCGCTTCCGGCAAGGTCGTGCGGGCTGGACAGGTGGTGATCCGGGCCGATACCGACGACACATGGGCCCATGCCATGCGATGGGTGGTCAAGAACCGTCTCCTGGCCGAACCCTTGCCCAACCGATCCTGAGTCTCCCGTTGCCCAATCATTCCGTGTCGAAGCCGATGTCATCCGATCTGCGCGCGCGTCCCCGCCTCCTCGTCAGCGTCCGCGACGCCGACGAGGCCGTGATGGCGGCACGGGCGGGCGCCGACCTCGTCGATGCCAAGGACCCCGTCCGGGGCGCGCTCGGGGCGCTCCCGGTCGAGACGGTCAGGGCGATCGTCGCGTCCATCGCGGACGAGGCCGTCAGCAGTGCGGTGGCCGGCGAGCCGCAGGACGCCGCTTCCCTGCCCGGATCGGTCGCAGCGATGGCCGGGACCGGGATCGGCTACGTCAAGGTCGCCGTGCGGGCCGATTTCGACGACGACGCCCTCGCCGCCGCGGCGCGGGCCGCCCCCGGCCGCCTGATCGCGGTTCTCTTCGCCGGAGCACCGATGCCGGACGACCTCGTCGGCCGCCTCGCCGGGGCGGGCTTTGCCGGGGTGATGATCGACACCGCCGCCAAAGACGGCCGGCGCCTCGGCGACCTCCTGCCCGCCCCTCGCCTCTCGGCCTTCACCGCCGACGCCCGCCTCCATGGCCTGCTCTCCGGTCTCGCGGGATCGCTGACGATCGCCGACATCGCCGTCCTCGCCGTGCACCGGCCGGATTATCTCGGCTTTCGCGGCGGCCTCTGCTTCGGCAGCGACCGGACGCGCGGCCTCGACGCGGAGCGCGTGGCCCTGGCCGTGCAGACTCTTCGCGGGCTCGACCGGCGGAACGCGGCGTGACGGGCGCGCCTCCCACCATCGTGAAGCTCGGCGGCAGCCTCGTCTCGGACGCGGCGCGGCTCGGACGGCTTCTCGGCGTCCTGGCGGATGGCGGCGAGGGCCGCTGCATCGTCGTGCCGGGCGGCGGTCCGTTCGCCGACGCGGTGCGTCAGGCCCAGGGACAACTGGGCTTCTCGGACGCCCTCGCCCACCGCCTCGCCCTCGATGCCATGGGCCGGATGGCGGAGGTGCTTTCGGAGGGCGAGCCGCGCCTCGCCATCGTGCGCAGCGTAATGGAAGCCCGCTCGGCCGAGGCGTCCGTCATCTGGGACCCCGTCGCGCTGAAAGACGGACACCCTTCTATCCCCGAGACCTGGGACGTCACCTCGGACAGCCTCGCCCTCTGGCTCGCCACCGAACTCGAGGCGCCCCGCTGCATCCTGGTGAAATCCATCGATCGCCCGGCGGGCGCCAGCCTGTCCGACCTCGTCCGGATGGGCGTGGTCGATGCGGCCTTCCCCGCTTTCGCCGCGTCCTACGCTGGCGAGATCGTGATCCGGGGTCCGGGCGCCGATATCGTAAGGGCCGCCGCGTGAGCGCGCCCGAACATCTCGTCTTCATCACCGGCCGGATGGCGAAAGCTCGCCTGGAGAAGGTCGCCGCGACCCTGCCGGCCGAGCGCTTCACCTGGAGCATCGCCGATGCCGGTGTGAAGGTCGCCGCGCTGATGACCGAGGAGATCATCCGCCGCCGCGTGACGATCCCCGACGGTGCCACGCGCATCGTCCTGCCGGGCCGCTGCCGCGCCAATCCGGAGGCGCTGTCCGCTCATTTCGGCCTGCCGGTGGAGCGCGGGCCGGACGAGGTGGTCGACCTTCCGGCCTATCTCGGCCTCGCGGGACGCAACGTCGATCTCTCGCGGCACGATCTGCGCATCTTCTCCGAGATCGTCGATGCCTCGAAGATGAATCCCGAGCAGATTCTGGCCAAGGGCCTCGACCTGGCGCGACGCGGCGCTGACGTGATCGATCTCGGCGGCCTCCCCGACACCGAGTTCCCGCATCTCGAAGAGTGCGTACGCCTGCTGAAGGGGGCGGGCCTGAAGGTCAGCGTCGATTCCTTCTCCCTCGACGAGTTGACCCGCGGGGCGAAAGCCGGGGCCGACTTTCTTCTGAGCCTCAACGAGGAGACCCTGGACCTCGCCTTCGAGACCGATGCGGTGCCGATCCTGGTGCCGATGCGGCCCGACGACCTGCCCTCCCTCGACCGCGCCATCGAGCGCATGGAGAAGGCCGGCCGGCCCTACATGGCCGACCCGATCCTGGAGCCGATCCATTTCGGCTTCGTCGAATCGATCACGCGCTATCACGAGACGCGCAAGCGCTGGCCCGGCATCGAGATGATGATGGGCACCGGCAACCTCACCGAACTCACCGAGGCCGACAGCCTCGGCGTCACCGCCCTCCTCGTGGGCATGTGCTCGGAACTGTCGATCCGCAACGTCCTGATCGTGCAGGTCTCCAACCACACCCGGCGCACGGTGGAGGAGCACGACGCCGCCCGCCGGGTGATGTTCGCCGCAAAGGCGGATTCCGCCCTGCCCAAGGGCTACGGACGCCAATTGCTGGCCGTGCACGACAAGCGCCCCTTCGTGCAGACCCCGGAGGAGATCGCCGCCCAGGCGGCGGAGGTGCGCGACCCGAACTACCGCATCGCGGTGGCCGAGGACGGCATCCACGCCTTCAACCGCGACGTCCACACGATCGGCACCGATGCCATGGCGTTCTTTCCCGATCTCGATGTCGCCGCCGACGGGGCCCACGCCTTCTATCTCGGCGGCGAGCTGACCAAGGCCGAGACGGCCTGGCGCCTCGGCAAGCGCTACGTCCAGGACGAGCCCCTGCGCTGGGGCGTCGCCGCCGACGAGGAGGTCGAGGACACCACCGCCTTCAAGAAGGCCGGACATACCAAGCATTCCGGCCCCGGCGGCGCGGAGCGCACCACCCGCGATGCCGTGCCCCCGGAAGCGGGTGCGGCCAGGCCGGAGACGATCGAGCCAGCCCCGAACGAGCCCCGCCGGTCGCGGACCGGCGATGCGCTCTCGGACGAGGGCGGCCGCATCGTCTGCGGAAAATTCGTCCCGAACGACCGGCCCGACCAGAGCGGCGAGTCCTGATCCGATGCCGTTGATCCTCGAGACCATCGTCACCACCACCTCGCCCTCCGGCGACCTGCATCTCGTACCCTTCGGCCTCATCTGCGAGGGCGAGGATTGGGTGCTGGCCCCGTTCCGGCCCTCCCCCACCATCCTCAACCTCCAGGCCAACCCGGTCTTCGCCGCGTCGAGCCCGAGCGACGTGCGGGTGATCGCCGGGGCGGTCACCGGGCGGCGCGACTGGGCCACCCTGCCCTGCGACCGCATCCCGGGCCGGCGCCTCGCCGAGAGCTTCGGCCATGCCGAGTTCGAGGTGATCTCTGTGGAGGACGATGCGACGCGCCCGCGCTATCGTGCCCGCATGGTACACAGCGCCAGCCATATGCCGTTCTTCGGCTACAACCGGGCTCAAGGTGCGGTGCTGGAGGCGGCGATCCTGTCGACGCGCCTGCACATGCTGGAGCCGGACAAGATCCTGACGGAGATGCGCTACCACGCCATCGCGATATCCAAGACAGCCGGGCCCGCCGAGCGCGAGGCCTGGGACTGGATCGAGGACAAGGTCGCCGCTGCCCTCGGGCGCGACGAACCGGTTCTCGCACGAGCCCCCCAAGCACCCTAGAAGGTGCGTTCCCGAGGAGACAGGGTTGATGAGATTCAAGACGCTGGCCGCCGTGGCGGCGCTCGCCACGGTATCCTACGCGGCGCAGGCCCATGGCCCGACCCGCCAGAAGGTCTCGCAGACCATCGAGATCAACGCCCCGGCCGACAAGGTCTGGGCCGTGCTCGGCAACTTCCAGGATGGCAGCTGGATTCCCGTGGTCGAAAAGACCGAGGGCAAGGGCGGCAACGAGGTCAAGGCCACCCGCGTCCTGACCCTCAAGGGCGGCGCCACGGTCGAGGAAGAGCTCGCCAAGTACGATGCCGAGAAGAAGACCTACATGTACCGGATCACCAAGGTGGACGTGAAGACGCTGCCGGTGAACGACTATTCCTCGACCATCGAGGTCGAGGGCGACGGCGCCAAGTCCAAGGTGACGTGGCGCGGCGCGTTCTACCGCGGCTACATGAACAACGATCCGCCGCCGGACCTGAACGACGAAGCCTCCAAGGCGGCCGTCCTCGGCCTCTACAAGGCCGGCCTGGATAACGTGAAGGCTAAGGCCGAGAAGGGCTCTTGATCCTATTTTACCCTAGGGCCTCGGATCCGGTGGCTTGCACCGAACCGAGTGGCGACGCGCTCCTCCCTCCCCCTTGTGGGGAGGGACCGAGGGTGGGGGTGCTTCCGCCAGCCTCCGCAGCAGGAGGGTCCCCCAACCACCCCCACCTCCAACTCCTCCCCACAAGGGGGAGGAGAGTGGCGCAGGTCGTCGGCCTGCTCCTCACCCTGACCACCGCCCCCGCCCTCGCCCTCGCCGACGAGGCCCTGATCACGGCGCAGGGGGCCAACATCCTCGCCTTGGTCGATCTCGACACGCAGGTCGTCACCGCGCAGATTCCGGTGGACGGGGCGCCGGCCGGCATCGCCCTGTCGCCCGATCGCAAGACCGCCTACGTCACCCGCCCCGAGGGCCACGGCCTCGCCATCGTCGATCTCGACGCCCGCGCGGTGACGGGCACGCTCGCCCTGCCCGGCGGCCCGCTCGGCGTCGCCGTCAATCCGAAATCCGGCGTGGTCTACGTGGCCGACTGGTACGGCAGCCGCATCTTCGTGGTCTCGGCCGATGGTTCCAAGATCGAGACGGAGATCCAGGTGGGCGCCTCGCCCTCGGGCATCGCGGTGACGCCGGACGGCGCCACGATCCTGGTGGCCAACCGCGAGGGCAATTCCGTCTCCGTGATCGATGCGGCCACCGCCACCGAGACGGTGAAGATTCCGGTGGGCGAGCACCCGTTCGGCATCACCCTCGATGAGACCGGCAGCCGCGCCTACACCGCCAACGTCATGTCGAACGACGTCTCCGTCATCGATGTGGCCGGACGACGGGAATTCGGCCGGGTCACCACCGGCGAGCGGCCCTACGTGGTGGCCCTCACCGCCACGCGGGGCTTCGTCACCGACCAGTATTCGAACACCGTGACGGTGTTCAACCTGAAGACCCTCACCAACGTGGCGGCCATCGAGGTGGGCGACCACCCGGAAGGCATCGCCGCCTCCCGCGACGGCAGCCGCCTCTACGTGACAAACTGGGGCTCCAACACGCTGGGCGTCATCGACGCCACGACGCTGAAGGTGATCAAGGACATCCCGGTGCCGGACGGCCCGCGCTCGTTCGGGGACTTTTTGCGGTAGCGCGCGCATCCGCGCGGTGGCGCTAGGGCATTCCCACACCTGCTTTTTCAGGCAGACCGCGTCCCTTTCCCCCTTGTGGGGAGAGGTTAGGAGTGGGGGTGGCTCCGCCAGCCTCCGAAGGATCAGGGTCGCCCAACCACCCCCGCCTCCAACTCCTCCCCACAAGCTCGATGAATCTCGGGCAGGTCCGCGATCCGCTGGGGAGGAGGGCAGGACAGTGCATCTCGCGCGATGGGCGAACCAGTAGGCAGGCGGCGAGAGGGACGGACATTCGTCCTCCCTATGACACCAGCGACACCGCTCCGCTGCCATGCCGCTCGATCCGGCCGTCGAGTTCGAGTTCCAGCAGCGTCGTCTGGACGATGCGCACGCTGAGGCCCGCCGCGCGGGCGAGATCGTCGGTGCCGATGGGGGTCGGGCTGAGATAGGCGATGAGGCGGGCGCGGTCGTCGGCGGGTTCCGCCTCCTCGGGCTCCAGCCCCTCAAGTTTCTCCTCCGCCTCGGGGGCCGGGCCGCCGATCACGTCGAGCTCGTCCCAGAAGATCGGGGCGTCGGCGAGGTCGGGCCGGTCGAGGGCGAGTTGGCCGGTCCCCTGCTCGAAATCCCCGCGCCCGAGCAGCGGCGCGATGGCGGAAGTGACGTGCTCCACCTCCGAGACCAGGGTCGCGCCCTGGCGGATGAGGTCGTTGGTGCCCTCGGCGCGCGGGTCGAGGGGCGAGCCGGGCACGGCGAAGACCTCCCTGCCCTGTTCGAGGGCAAAGCGCGCGGTGATGAGCGAGCCGGAGCGCCGCGCGGCCTCCACCACCACGGTACCGTAGGCGAGGCCGGAGATGATGCGGTTGCGCCGGGGAAAGTCCCGGCCGCGGGGCTCCCAGCCCATGGGCATCTCGGCCAACACCGCGCCGCCGGAATCGAGAATGCTTTCCACCAAGGCCTGATGATTGGCCGGATAGATCCGGTCATGGCCGCCGGCGAGCACCGCCACCGTCCCCGAGGCCAGGGACGCCTTGTGCGCGCGGGCATCGATGCCGCGCGCCAGCCCCGAGACCACCACGAGGCCGGCCTCGCCGAGGCCCCGCGTTAGACGCTCGGTGAAGCCGAGGCCGGCGGCCGAGGCGTTGCGGGAGCCGACGATGGCGATGGCGGGCCGGGAGAGGATCGCCGCCTGCCCCCGGATCGCGATCAGGGGCGGCGCCGAATCGGCGGCCTGGAGCAGCTTAGGGTAATCGTCCTCGCCCATGGCCACGAGGCGGGCCCCGATCCTGGCCGCCGCCTCCAATTCGGCTTCCGCCTGCGCCCGCGTCACCGGCACGACGCGCTTGGCCCCGCGCTTCGCGAGGTCCGGCAGGGCTTCCAACGCCGCGCCGGCGCCGCCGAAGCGGTTGATCAGGGTGCGGAAGGTGCGCGGGCCGACGCCTTCCGTGCGGATCAGCCGGAGCCAGTCGAGGCGCTGGGCGGGGTTGAGTTGCATGCCCATGCCCCGAACCTCCCTCGACGGAAGGTCAGCCCTTCTGCCCGATCCGCCCCTCGGAGCCGTCGAGCAGTCGGCGGATGTTGGGAGCGTGCTTCCACCATAGCAGGATCGCGAGCATGAGGAAGAGCAGCGCAACCGCAGGCTGTCCCGCCACCCACAGGACGATGGGTGTCGCGGCCGAGGCGGCAAGCGCGGCGAGCGACGAGTATTTCAACGTGAAGGCGAGGCCGAGCCAGATCGCCGCGAAGGCGGCGAGCCCGATGGGGCTGAAGGCGAGGAGCACGCCGAGGAAGGTGGCGACGCCCTTGCCGCCCTTGAACCCGAGCCAGACCGGGAAGAGGTGGCCGAGGAAGGCGCCGAGCCCGGCCGCCAGGGCCGCGCCCTCGCCGAATTGTTTCGCCGCCAGCACGGCGAGGGTACCCTTCAGCGCATCGCCGAGCAGGGTCGCGGCGGCGAGCCCCTTGCGGCCGGTGCGCAGCACGTTGGTGGCACCGATATTCCCCGAGCCGATGGCGCGGACGTCGCCGAGGCCGGCAAAACGCGTGACGATCAGCCCGAACGGGATGGAGCCGGCGAGGTAACCGCCGGCCAGACTCGCGAGCAGGAGAGGCCAACCGGCATCGAGGAGGGGGTTCACGCCGCCGCCTCCGTACCCTGCGCGGCCCGGTAGACGACGTGCCCGCCGACCATGGTCAGGATTGCAGCACCTTGCAGCCGCGCCTCGTCGAAGGGCGAGTTCTTGGAGCGCGACTTCAGGGTCCGCTTGTCGAGCACGTAGGGCAGGTCGGGATCGATCAGCACGAGATCGGCCGGCGCGCCGACGGCGAGACGCCCGGCCTCGCGCCGCAGGATCGCCGCCGGGGTGACGGTGAGGGCCTCCAGCAGGCGAGGCAGCGCCACGTCGCCGGTATGGACGAGGCGGAGCGCCGCGCCGAGCAGGGTCTCGATGCCGAGCGCCCCATCGGCGGCCTCGGCGAAGGGCAGGCGCTTGGTCTCGACATCCTGGGGATTGTGATCGGAGACGATGACGTCGATCACGCCCTCGTTCAGGGCCTCCACCAAAGCGAGGCGGTCGGTCTCGTGCCGCAGCGGCGGCGAGAGCCGGCAGAAGGTGCGGTAATGGCCGATATCGCCCTCGTTGAGGACGAGGTTGTTCACCGAGGCGCCGCAGGTGACGGGCAGGCCGTCGTGCTTGGCCCGCCGCACGATCTCCACCGAATCGGCACAGGAGATCATGGCGGCGTGGTAGCGGCCCCCGGTGAGGCGCACGAGGCGGATGTCGCGCTCCAGCATCACCGTCTCGGCCTCCCGCGGGATGCCGACGAGGCCGAGCCGCGAGGCCATCTCGCCCTCGTTCATCACGCCCTCGCCGACGAGGTCGGGCTCCTCCACGTGCTGCATCAGCAGGGCGTCGAAATCACGGGCATAGGTGAGCGCGCGGCGCATCACCTGGGCGTTGCGAACGGCCTTGAGACCGTCGGTGAAGGCGACGGCACCGGCCTCCTGCAACAGGCCGAACTCGGTCATCTCCTGGCCGGCCAGCCCCTTGGTGATGGCGGCGGCCGGCAGGACGGTGACGCAGGCCGTGTCGCGGGCGCGGCGCAGGACGAAGTCGACGATGGCCGGCCCGTCGATGACCGGGTTGGTGTCCGGCATGCAGACGAGGGTGGTGACCCCGCCGGCCGCCGCCGCCGCGCTGGCGCTGGCCAGGGTCTCGCGGTGCTCGGCGCCCGGCTCGCCGACGAAGGCGCGCAGGTCGATCAGGCCGGGGCTCAGGACATGGCCGCCGCAATCGACGATCTCGGCGCCCTCGGGGGCAACGGGTGCCGCGCCCCAGGCGATATCGGCGATGCGACCGTCATGGACGAGGACATGGCCCGGCCCCTCGCGGCTCGTAGCCGGATCGAGGAGGCTGGCATGGGTGAGGAGGACGTGTCCGGTCATGACCATCAGGCGTTCGGCAGATGCGTCGCGAGGGCTTCGAGGACCGCCATGCGGACGGCGACCCCCATCTCCACCTGCTCGCGGATCAGGGATTGCGCCCCGTCGGCGATCTCGGACGAGATCTCGACGCCGCGGTTCATGGGTCCCGGATGCATCACCAGGGCGTCGGGCGCGGCCAGCGCCAGCTTCTCGGCATCGAGGCCGAAATAGCGGAAATACTCCTTCACCGAGGGCACGAAGGAGCCGTTCATGCGCTCCCGCTGGAGCCGCAGCATCATCACGATGTCGCAGCCCTCGAGGCCCTTTCGCATGTCGGTGAAGACCTCGACGCCGAAGCGCTCGATCCCGGTGGGGAGCAGCGTCGAGGGGCCGATGACCCGCACCCGGGCGCCGAGCGCCTGGAGCAGGATGATGTTGGAGCGGGCGACGCGGCTGTGCAGGACGTCGCCGCAGATCGCCACCCTCAGGCCCTCGATCCGCCCCTTGTTGCGGCGGATGGTGAGCGCGTCGAGAAGGGCCTGGGTCGGATGCTCGTGGGCGCCGTCGCCGGCATTGACCACCGAACAATCCACCTTGCGGGCCAGGAGATGCACGGCCCCGGCGGAGTGGTGGCGCACGACGATGATGTCGGGCCGCATGGCGTTGAGGGTGGCGGCCGTGTCGATGAGGGTCTCGCCCTTCTTCACCGAGGAGGAGGCCACCGACATGTTCATCACATCGGCGCCGAGACGCTTGCCCGCGAGTTCGAACGAACTCTGGGTGCGGGTCGAGGGCTCGAAGAACAGGTTGATCTGGGTGCGGCCGCGCAGGGTGGTGCGCTTCTTCTCCACCTGGCGGGAGAGGGCCACGGCATCCTCCGCCCGGTCGAGGAGGGCCTCGATATCGGGGCGCGACAGCCCCTCGATGCCGAGAAGGTGCCGATGGGGGAAGGAGGCGGGTGCGACGGTCATTCTGAGACCATGGCTATAGGGAGGCGGAAGGGGAGCGGCAAGGAGCCCGGCAAGAAGTCCGGGACGTGTAACCTTTCCACCCCCTGGCTCGTAGTCTCGCCGAGCATGCGCGCACCCGGTCATTCGGGATGGGCGCGAGACATGATCGAGGCCGGAGTCCGCCCCTTGGCAGCCAGCACGACGAGACGGCCCGACGAGCGGATCGAGACGATCCAACGCCGCTGGATCTTCCGCCACCCCGCGGTGATCCGGGCCGCGCACTGGATCAACCTCGTCTGCCTCGCCGTGCTGCTGATGAGCGGGCTACAGATCTTCAACGCCCATCCGGCTTTGTACTGGGGCTCGGCCTCGACCTTCGACGCGCCCCTCCTCGCCATCACGAACGACGAGACGGCGGAGGGAGCGGCGCGCGGGATCGTGAGGATCGCCGGTCACGCGATCGACACGACCGGCTGGCTCGGCCTCTCCACCGTGCAGGGACAGGCCACGGGCCGGGCCTTCCCCGCCTGGATCACCCTACCGGCGCAGCAGGACCTCGCCACCGGGCGCCGCTGGCACTTCCTGTTCGCCTGGGCTTTCGTGATCAACGGGCTGATCTATCTCATCTACGGCCTAGAGAGCGGCCAGTTGCGCCGCCGGATCGTGCCTCAGAGAGACCAGTTGCGGAATTTCGGCGGCTCGGTCCGCGAGCACCTCACCCTGACCTTCCCGAAAGGCGACGAGGCCCGGCGCTACAACACGCTGCAGAAACTGAGCTATTTCGTCGTCATCGTCCTCCTCCTGCCGCTGATGCTGCTCACGGGCCTCGCCATGTCGCCGGGTTTCAATGCCGTGCTGCCCCTGCCCGCCCTGTTCGGCGGCCGGCAATCGGCGCGGACCGTCCATTTCATCGTCACAAACCTGCTCGTGCTCTTCACCCTCGTCCATGTGGCGCTGGTGCTGGTCTCGGGGGCCTGGAACAACCTGCGCGGCATGGTCACCGGCTGGTTCGTGATCGAGACCACCAAGACCTCCGGTCCGGGCAAGACTTCCTATCCGGGCAAGACCTCCTACCCGGGCAAGACCTCCGATCCGAGGAAGGGCCGATGACGCGCGCTCCCAACCGTCGCGGCATCCTCACCGGCGCGGCCGGCCTGCTGGGTTCCGCCTTCCTCGGCGGCTGCGACCGCATCGCCGGCACCGGTTGGGGAAGGCGCACGCTGAAGCTCGGAGAGGATGCCAACCTGTTCGTGCAGCGCCTCCTGCTGACGCCGACCTCCCTCGCCCACGAGTTTTACGAAGGTGACATCTCGCCCTGGTTCAAGCCGAACGGGACGATCGAGCCTCCGGACGACGACTACAAGACCCTGGCCAAGGCCGGGTTCGCGACCTTCAGGCTGAAAATCGACGGCCTCGTCGAACAACCGCAGGACCTGTCCCTCGCGGATCTGCGCGCCCTGCCCTCCCGGACCCAGATCACCCGGCACGATTGCGTCGAGGGGTGGAGCGCCATCGGCAAGTGGACGGGCGTTCCGCTCGGCGAAGTCCTGACCCGGGCGAGGCTGAAACCGAATGCGCGCTACGTCGTGTTCCATTGCGCCGACACGATGGAGATGGCCGGTGGCGGTCTCGAGGGTGGGGACGTGGCGGAGATAGAGGCCGGCGATGGCGGTCCGAACGGTCGTCCGATCCGGTACTACGAGAGCATCGACCTCACCGACGCCTTCCATCCGCAGACGATCCTGGCCTACGACATGAACGGCAAGGCCCTGCCCGTCTCGAACGGCGCGCCCCTGCGCCTGCGGGTCGAGCGGCAGCTCGGCTACAAACACGCCAAATACGTCATGCGGATCGAGGTCGTGGACAGCCTGTCCGGGATCGGAGACGGCCAGGGCGGTTATTGGGAGGATCGCGGCTACGAATGGTATGCGGGGATCTGACAGGTACCGGATCTTGCAAAGGCCCGGGCTCCTTCCGATTTGACAACCCCGCGCCCTTGACCCACTTGTCCCCCGCCAAGCGCCGGGCCGGCCATGGTGCCAGGCCATGTTTTACGTCTTGCACACAATTTGTGAGTCCCGACGGGTGTGAACCCCGCCGGCTGCGAGCCCCGGCGGCAGCTCGGGCGCTGACGAGAGGCTGATCCGCACATGAAAGTCGTCGTCGTCGAGTCGCCGGCCAAGGCCAAGACGATCAACAAATATCTCGGCCGCGACTACGAGGTGCTCGCCTCGTTCGGCCATATCCGCGACCTTCCGGCGAAAGACGGCTCCGTCGACCCGGAGGCGGATTTCCGCATGCTTTGGGAGCTCGACGACCGCGGCTCGAAGCGCGTTTCGGAGATCGTCAGGGCACTGAAAGGTGCCGACGGCCTGATCCTCGCCACCGATCCGGATCGCGAGGGCGAGGCCATCTCGTGGCACGTCGTCGAGGCTCTGAACGCCCGCAAGGCGATCAAGGGCATGCCGATCGAGCGCGTGACCTTCAACGCCATCACCAAGGCGGCGGTGGACACCGCCATGCGCAACCCGCGCCAGATCGACCAGGCCCTGGTCGACGCCTATCTGGCGCGCCGGGCACTGGATTATCTCGTCGGCTTCAACCTCTCGCCGGTCCTGTGGCGCAAGCTGCCGGGTGCCCGCTCAGCCGGCCGCGTCCAGTCCGTGGCCCTGCGCCTCGTCTGCGAGCGCGAGCGCGAAATCGAGACGTTCAAGCCCCGCGAATACTGGTCTCTGGTCGCGACCCTGGTGACCCAGGAGGGCGCGGTGTTCGAGGCGCGTCTCGTCGGTGCCGACGGCAAGCGCATCCAGCGTCTCGACGTCGGCAACGGCGAGGACGCCGCTGCGTTCAAGCGCGACCTCGAACTCGCCACGTTCGAGGTCGGCAGCGTGGAGGCGAAGCCCGCCAAGCGCCACCCCGCCCCGCCCTTCACCACCTCGACGCTCCAGCAGGAGGCCTCGCGCAAGCTCGGCCTCGCTCCCGCCCAGACCATGCGCGCCGCGCAGAAGCTCTACGAGGGTGTCGAGATCGGCGGCGAGACGGTGGGTCTTATCACCTACATGCGGACCGACGGCGTCGACATGGCGCCGGAGGCCATCGCCGATGCCCGTCGCGTCATCGGCAAGGAATACGGCGAGCGCTACCTCCCCACCGCGCCGCGCCGCTACAGCGCCAAGGCGAAGAACGCCCAGGAGGCCCACGAGGCCGTGCGTCCCACGGACATGAGCCGGCTACCGAAGTCGGTAGCCCGCTACGTGGACGCCGAACAGGCCAAGCTCTACGAGTTGATCTGGACCCGCACGGTGGCCAGCCAGATGGAATCGGCCGAGCTCGAACGCACCACGGTGGACATCGTCGCCTCCGTCGGCCCGCGCAGGATCGAGCTGCGGGCCACCGGCCAGGTGGTGAAGTTCGACGGCTTCCTGACCCTCTACCAGGAGGGCAAGGACGACGAGGAGGACGAGGACGGCAAGCGCCTGCCGCCGATGAAGGCGGGCGACGCGCTGAAGCGCGAGCGCATCGTCTCGACTCAGCACTTCACCGAGCCGCCGCCGCGCTATTCCGAGGCCAGCCTCGTCAAGCGCATGGAGGAACTCGGCATCGGCCGGCCCTCGACCTACGCCGCCGTGCTGCAGACCCTGCGCGACCGCGAATACGTGAAGATCGAGAAGAAGCGTCTGGTGGCCGAAGACAAGGGCCGCCTCGTCACCGGCTTCCTCGAGAGCTTCTTCAAGCGCTATGTCGAGTACGATTTCACCGCCGACCTCGAGACCCAGCTCGACCGGGTCTCGAATGCCGAGATCGACTGGCGTGAAGTGCTACGAGACTTCTGGCGGGATTTCTCGGCCGCGATCTCCGGAACCAAGGAGCTCCGCGTCACCGAGGTGCTGGACGCGCTGAACGATCTCCTCGGGGCGCATATCTTCCCCGAAAAGGCGGACGGCTCGAACCCGCGCACCTGCCCGACCTGCGGCTCAGGCCAGCTGTCGCTTAAGCTCGGCAAGTTCGGCGCCTTCGTCGGCTGCTCGAACTACCCGGAGTGCAAGTACACCCGCCAGCTCGCCGCCTCCGGCGTCGAGGGCGAGGGCGATGGCTCGTCCGAGAACGGCGGTCAGCCGGGCACCCGCGTGCTCGGCAACGATCCCGTCAGCGGCCTGCCGGTAACTTTGCGCGATGGCCGCTTCGGCCCCTTCGTGCAGCTCGGCGAGGCGTCGACGGAGAAGGGCGCGGAGAAGCCGAAGCGCTCCTCTCTGCCCAAGGGGCTCAGCCCCTCCGCGGTGGATCTGGAGAAGGCCCTGCGCCTGCTCTCCCTCCCCCGCGAAGTCGCCAAGCACCCCGAGACCGGTGAGCCGATCCTGGCCAATCTCGGGCGGTTCGGACCTTACGTCCAGCACGGGAAGATGTACGCCAATCTCGGCCGCGACGACGACGTGCTGGAGATCGGCGCCAACCGCGCCATCGATCTCATCGTTGCCAAAGAGCAGGGTGGCGGTCGTCGGGGTCCAGCCTCCGATCCCGGCCGCTCCCTCGGGGCGCATCCCGAGACGGGCAAGGCCATCGTGGTGAAATCGGGCAAGTACGGCCCCTACGTTACCGACGGCACCACCAACGCGACCCTGCCCAAGACCATGGCCGCCGAGGACATCGCCCTGCCCCAGGCGCTTGAACTGATCGCCGCCCGCGAAGCGGCGGGCGGCAGCAAGAAGAAGGCTCCGGCCCGCAAGACCGCGACCAAGACGGCAGCCAAGACCACGGCCAAGGCGGGGACGGCGAAGGCTCCCGCCAAGAAGGCGGCGACCAAGGCGACGGCGGCCAAGGAACCGGCCGGGACGGCCGCGAAAAGCACGGCGACGGCAGCAAAGACGAGTGCTGCCAAAACCACTACGGCGAAGAAGCCGGCCACGCGCAAGAAGGCCTGATCCATCGGCTCGCCTCTCCTCTCCGGGGGCGAGACCGACGCAACGACGGTGCGCATCCCCCCTCTCTCTCCGCACTCGGCGAGAGGGGGGATGCTCCCGACGGCCCTGTCGTCCGCGACAACCCTACGCGTGCGAACGCCCTCATCCGCTCTTGCGTCCGCCCGCCGGACTGGCGGACCATTGCCGGATTGTCATTCGCGGCTCGAGGCTTTCGCCCCATGCTGATCCTGCTCTCCATTTGCCTCGCGGCACAGCCCTCCCAGTGCAAGGAGGACAGGATCTCCCTGTCCTACGAGGCGACGAACCCGTTCATCTGCCTGCGCACCGCTCAGAGCGCGCTCGCCACTTGGCAGGAGAGCCACCCCGAATGGCACGTGACGCGGTGGCGCTGCGCGGCGCGGGAGAGCCTGCCGAAAGACCTGTGACCCGGTCCCATCTGTGATGGGTCTGGACGCCCTGGCGGATTGCGCTATCGCTCACCCTCCGGGGAACGGCGAGACACGGGCGGCCATAAGCGATGCGCTCTCTGAAGGTGAGGTTCGCGCTGCTGCTCGGGGGCGCAGCGCTTCTGGTCGTCCTGGCGGCATTGGGGGTGCTGGGCTCCATCGGCGCCGCCGAACGCACCATTGATCGGACGCTCGCGGCACAGGGCCGGCTCGAATTGCTGGTGGAACTGTCCGGGCGAATGACCCAGTACGGGCTCGCGGCCCTGGAGGCGGTGAGCAATCCCGATGCACAGCCGGAAGGGCTCGCCATCGCCCGGGCCAATGTCGACCGGGCATTGGTGGCCGTCGACGAGGCTCTCGGCAAGAGCATCGCCGTCAGCGACGATCCCCTCGACCGGATGCAATATGCGGCGCGCACGCGTCCCCTCGCTCAGCTCCGTTCTGCCCGGGCCATCCTCGACCGGCAGGTCTCCCAGGTCCTGCGCCAGTCGGAGGAAGAGCAGCGGCGCAACACCATTCGCGGCGCGCTGAACGGATTCGGCGCCATGACCGGCCAGCCGCTCTCGTTTCTCATCGAAGTCGAGCGCCGCTCGATGATCGCGGGTTCGGACGAGGCCCGCCACCTGTCCTCGACCCTGCGGATCGCGTCGCTTGCCGCCGTCGTCCTGGCGCTGGCCCTCGTCTTCGTCCTGTACCGGGCCGTGACCCGGCCGACCCTGGCACGGATCGAAGCGGTGCGGCGGGCGGCGGGCGCCGTCGGGCGCGGCGAGCTCGATACGCGGCTGTCGGTGGCGACGCGGGACGAGCTCGGCCTGCTGGTGGCGAACTTCAACCGCATGGCCGCACGCCTCGCCCGGCGCGAGGGGCGGCTCGCCGCCGACCGCGCTGCCCTCGAGGATACGGTGGAGGCGAGGACCACCGACCTGCGGGCGGCCAACGAGCGCCTGGAGGCGGTGGACCGGTCGCGCCGGCGCTTCTTCGCCGATGTCAGCCATGAGCTGCGCACGCCGCTCACGGTCATCCTCGGCGAATGCGACATCGCCGCCCGCTCGGCCGGCAGGCCGGGGGTCGATTACGCGCCGGTCTTCGCCACCATCCGCAAGCGGGCACTCCGCCTGCAGCGCCGCGTCGAGGATCTCCTGCGGGTCGCGCGCTCCGAATCCGGCCAGATCGAGCTCGACCGGCGCGCCACCAGCGCCGTGGCCATCCTCACCGATGCGGTGGACAGCGCGGCCTCTGAGGCGGCGCGCCGGCGGGTGGCCCTGACCCTCGAACCGGGCCGCCGCGACGTCACGCTCCTGGCGGACAGGGAATGGCTGCGGCAGGTGGTGGAGAGCCTCATCGACAACGCCTTGCGGCACGCGACGGGCCTGACGCGCGTGGTCGTGGGACTCACCGTCGACGAGGCGCGTTCCGCCACGATCACGGTGACGGATGACGGCGCGGGCTTCCCGGCGGCGGGTGCGGATCTGTTCGAGCGCTTCCGGCGGGAGGGCCATTCCGGGGAATCGGGCTTTGGCATCGGCTTGGCACTGGCGCGCTGGGTGACAGAGCGCCATGATGGGGCGATCAGCCTCGGTGCGGGCGAGGACGGGAAGGGTGCGCGCGTGACGCTCGTCCTGCCCATCCTCGACCTCGATCCCGGGGACGGACAGGAAACGAAGCGGAAGGACAGCGCCGCATGACGCGAGTGCTCATCGTCGAGGACGACAGCGACATCAGGGCCATGCTGGCGCGGGGCCTGGAGGCCGAAGGGTTCTCCGTGGGCGTAGCCGGTTGCGTGGACGACGCACTCACCTCCGCCCGTGACGAGGCGCCCGGCGCCGTCGTCCTCGACATCACCCTGCCAGACGGGTCCGGCCACGATGTCTGCCGCTCCCTGCGCGAAGGCGGCTATCCCGGCCCGATCCTGTTCCTCTCGGCGCGCGACGAGGTCCGCGACCGGGCGGAAGGATTGGCGCTCGGGGCCGACGACTACATCGTCAAGCCCTTCGTCTTCGACGAACTCCTCGCCCGGTTGCAGACGCATCTCCTGCGCCGCAAGGAATCGGACCAGCCGCGCACCATCGTCACCGCAGGCAAGCTCGTCCTCGATCTCAACATTCGTCAGGTCTCCCTCGGGGATGCGACGGCGCGCCTCACGCCGCGCGAGGCGGAGCTCCTCGCTCTCCTCATGGACAAGGCCAACCAGCCGGTGTCGCGCGGCGACATCTTCGACAAATTATGGGCGGGCCAGGGCGGCCTGTCGCTGAATGTCGTCGATGTCTACGTGGGTTACCTACGTACCAAGCTGTCCGATTTCGTGCGGTTCGGCGGGCCGGTCATCGTTACCGTGCGGGGCCGGGGCTTCATGCTCGACCTGCGGGGCCAGGATTTCCGCCACTGAGCACGATGCGCTTTCTCGGCCTGTTCCGGGACGATCCGGCAATTTATCGCTTGAAGAGTCCGGCGGAATTGTCGATATAGCTCCCGCGACAGAAATGACTGCGCCGTCAGTGTCTTAGGATCTTCTTAAGCGAGATCTGGACGCTGCTGACGTTCAAGAAACCATCTAGGAGAAACACCATGACCTGGGCTGCCCCCGTCGTTTCCGAGATCTGTGTCGGCATGGAAGTCACCAGCTACGAGTCGGCTGAGATCGACACCTTCAACTAAGACATCATGTCGTGCTTGAGGATCGAGGCAGCGCCGGTTCAGCCATGCATGTCGTGATCCTCGGCTCGGCCGCGGGCGGCGGCCTTCCCCAGTGGAATTGCCGCTGCCCCATCTGCTCGCTCGCCCGCGAGGATTCCTCGAAGGTGCGCCCTCGAACCCAGTCGAGCATCGCCGTGTCGCCCGATGGCGAGCGCTGGCTCCTGGTGAACGCCTCGCCGGACATCCGGCAGCAACTCTTCGACAATCCGGCCATGCATCCGCGCGAAGGCCTGCGCCATTCGCCGATCCATGCCGTGCTTCTGACGAATGGCGATGTCGACCACGTGGCGGGGTTGCTCACCCTGCGCGAAGGCCAGCCCTACACGCTCTACGCCACCTCCGGCATCCTCGATTCGGTCAACGCCAACCGGGTCTTCGACGTGATGGCCGCCGACGTGGTGTCGCGCGAGAAGATCGCCCTCGACCATGCCTTCGAGCCAGTTCCCGGCCTGACCGTCACACTGTTCTCGGTGCCGGGAAAGGTGCCGCTCTGGCTCGAGGACGAGACCATGGAGATCGGCGCAGAGACCGAGACCACCGTGGGTGCGATGATCGAGTCCGGTGGGCGTCGCCTCGCCTATATTCCCGGCTGCGCCCGCGTCACGGATGGGCTGAAGCGACGCATATCGGGTGTCGACGCGCTTCTGTTCGACGGGACCGTGCTGCTCGACGACGACATGATCCGCGCCGGGGTCGGCGTGAAGACCGGATGGCGCATGGGCCACGTGCCGATGACGGGACAGGGCGGATCGATCGCCGCGCTCGCCGATGTGGAAATCGGTCGCCGCGTCTTCGTTCACATCAACAACACCAATCCTGTGCTGGTGGAAGAATCGGACGAACGCCGATCGGTGGAGGCGGAAGGCTGGACCGTCGCCCATGACGGGCTGACCCTGGCGCTCTAGATCGGCGCCCGGCTGGCATTTTAATGCCGCCACCTTATATTGCGTCCAATGGGATTGTGCGGTCCATGTCCGTGGCCTTCACGGAAATCGGCGCCATCTATAAGAAAAGTTCTCTTCGCCGCCCTTCGTCGAAACGCTGAGCTACGCCATGACCGCGCCTTTCCCCACCCCCAAGACCGACGAGTCCCAGCGCCTGCTCAGCCCCGAAGAACTCGAAGCGGCGCTTCGGGACATCGGCGCGAGGCGCTATCACAACCTGCATCCGTTCCACCGCCTGCTTCACGACGGCAAGCTGAACAAGGACCAGGTCCGGGCCTGGGCCCTCAACCGCTACTATTACCAGGCCATGATCCCGGTGAAGGACGCTGCCGTGCTCGCCCGCATGGAGGATGCGAGCCTGCGCCGCGTCTGGCGCCAGCGCATCGTCGATCATGATGGCGACGCACCCGGCGATGGCGGCATCGAGCGCTGGCTCAAGCTCGCCGAGGGCGTCGGCTTCCGTCGCGACTACGTGGAATCCACGCAAGGTATCCTGTCGGCGACGCGCTTCTCGGTGGATGCCTACGTGCATTTCGTGAAGGAGCGCTCGCTGCTGGAGGCCATCGCCTCCTCGCTCACCGAGATGTTCTCGCCGACGATCATCTCCGAGCGCGTGGCCGGGATGCTGAAGAACTACGATTTCATCACCAAGGACACGCTGGCCTATTTCGACAAGCGCCTGACCCAGGCCCCCCGCGATGCGGAATTCGCCATCGACTACGTCAAGCAGCACGCCACGACGCCCGAACTGCAGCGTCAGGCCATGGCCGCGCTGACCTTCAAGTGCAACGTGCTCTGGACGCAGCTCGACGCGCTCTACTTCTCCTATGTGGCTCCGGGCATGACCCCGCCGGATGCCTGGACGCCCGGCACCGGCCTCGTGCCCGAGGTGGCGCAGGCGGCCGGCACCGGCACGGTCCGGTCGGGCGACGTGCCTCGTCTGCCTCGCGGCGTGCGCCTGCGCCACGACGAGGTCCGCGGCCAGCACGTACTGCTGGCGCCCGAGCGCACCTTCGACCTCGACGCCAATGCCGTGGCGGTCCTGTCCCTCGTGGATGGGCAGCGCAGCGTGCGAGACATTGCGGTGAAGCTCGCCGAGACCTTCACCGCCGACCCGGACGTGATCGAGGTCGACGTCCTGGCCATGCTCAACGACCTCGCCACGAAACGGGTTCTGGAGCGATGAACGCCATCACGCCGAATACCCCTTCCCTGCCGGCTCCGGTCGGGCTCCTCGCGGAGCTGACCCATCGCTGTCCCCTGCGCTGTCCCTATTGCTCGAACCCGCTCGAACTCGACCGGCGCTCGGGCGAGCTCGACACGGCGACATGGCAGCGCGTGCTGACGGAGGCGGCGGGTCTCGGCGTGCTGCATGTCCACCTCTCCGGCGGCGAGCCCACGGCCCGCAGCGACATCGTCGAGATCACCCAGACCTGCGCCAAGCTGGGCCTGTATTCCAATCTCATCACGTCGGGCGTCGGCGGTGCTCTGGCCAAGCTCGACGCCCTCTACGACGCGGGCCTCGACCATGTGCAGTTGTCGGTGCAAGGCGTCGACGCGGCCAACGCGGAGAAAATCGGCGGCCTGAAGAACGCTCAGCCGCAGAAATTCGCCTTTGCCGAACGCGTGACGCAGCTCGGCCTTCCGCTGACGCTGAATTCCGTGATCCATCGGGGCAACATCCACGAGGTCGAGGGCTTCATCGACTTGGCCGTCAAGCTCGGCGCCAAGCGCCTGGAGGTCGCCCACACCCAGTATTACGGCTGGGCCTATGTGAACCGCGCCGCTCTGATGCCGGACAAGGCCCAGGTCGATCAGTCGATCCGTATCGTCGAGGCGGCGCGCGAGCGGCTGAAGGGCCAGCTCGTCATCGATCTGGTCGTGCCCGATTACTACGCGAAGTACCCCAAGGCCTGCGCCGGCGGCTGGGGCCGCAAGCTGATGAACGTCACGCCCGCTGGCAAGGTGCTCCCCTGCCACGCCGCCGAGACCATCAAGCATCTCGAATTCTGGTACGTCTCCGACCATTCGCTCGCCGATATCTGGGCGAATTCCCCGGCCTTCACCGCCTATCGCGGGACGGATTGGATGAAGGAGCCGTGCCGCTCCTGCGACCGGCGTGAGAAGGATTGGGGCGGCTGCCGCTGTCAGGCGCTGGCTCTGGCCGGCGATGCCGCCGCCACCGACCCAGCCTGCTCCCTCTCCCCCCTCCATTCGAAGGTGCGGGAACTCGCCAAGGAAGAGGCGGCCGAGACACCGCCCGATTATGTCTACCGGACGATCGGCAGCAACGTGGACCGTGTTGCGCCGCCGCCCCTGAAAGAGGATGCTCCCCTGTGAAGCCCGTTCTCGTCGCGTTCGCTCTTTCGTTTGCCGGCCTGCCCGCCGTGGCGCAGGGTACGCCCCCGGCCGATGCGCCCGCTGTCACCAAGGCCAACACCGCCACCCTGCCCAACGCCTCGGACCTGCTCTTCGAAGAGCCGCAGATGAAGAACGTGCCGCCGGGCTCGACCCTCACCTACGCCTATCTCCGGCGCAGCGGCATCTCCAAGGGTCCGTTCGGCCCGACCATGGACGACCAGATCAAGCTCACCATCGAGCCCGGTGCGGCGCCGGAAAACCGGACGATCCGCGTACAGATGTTTTCGGGCGCGAACCGCTTCCCCGCCGGCCCGTTCAACGACATGCCCGGCAACCCGGTGATGACCCTTTTTCTGGAACATCACCTCATCGACCTCGCCAAGGTGCTCTCGGCCAACCCACGCTACATCAAGAACGGGATCCGCAAGGCCCTGCGAGACAACGCGACGGTGACCGCGACGACGGCGACCGTGAAGGGGCAGACCGTGGATGCCTGGCGCGTTGAGGTGCAGCCCTTCATCGACGACAAGATGAAGGACCGCATGCGCGGCCTCGAGAACCTGAAATACACCTTCGTGACGTCGTCTGCCGTGCCCGGCGAGCTGCTCTCCATCGAAGCGCAGTCGAAGTCCAAGGATGGCGGCGAGCTTCTCCAGGAGAACCTGACTTATGATCCGAATGCTGGCTAAAGGCGGCCTTATCGCTCTCGCGCTCGGCGTCGCCGCCGCACCGGCCCAGGCCGTGGAGAGCGAGAACGACTACCCTACCGAGGCACGGGCCGATTACGTGTTCGGCTGCATGGCGGCCAACGGACAATCGCGGGAAGCGCTCTCTCGCTGCTCCTGCTCCATCGACGCCCTCGCGTCGATCCTGACCTATGACAAATACGTCCAGGCGAGCACGGTCCTGTCCATGCGCCAAGGCATCGGCGCCCGCTCGAACGAATTCAAATCGACCAAAGTGTTCGACGACAAGGTCGCGGATCTTCGCCGCGCCCAGGCCGAAGCCGAGATCCGCTGCTATCGCGGCGGAGTGTAACCGGCGGGATCCACCCCAGATTCGGTGCCCCTATCCACCCACCTCATCCTGAGGCTCCGCGAAGTGGCCTCGAAGGCGCCCTCCAATGCTCGCGACGCGACCTAGAGGCCTCCTTCGAGGCCTTCGCTTTGCTTCGGCACCTCAGGATGAGGTGGAAGAATGGGACCATCCTGGTCTACAGCATAGAGATCGATCCCTCGTCGAAGAGCTCCCGTGACGTCTTCTCCTCCGATCCTGAAAACCCTTCTGCCCGGTCTCGGAGAGCGCGTGCTCGTCATGGGTATCCTCAACGTCACCCCGGACTCCTTCTCCGATGGCGGACGTTTCGAGGGTGTCGAGGCGGCACGCTCCCAGGCCGGCGCGCTCGTGGCGGAAGGGGCGGCCCTCATCGATATCGGCGGAGAATCGACGCGGCCGGGCCATACGCCCGTGTCGGCCGAGGAGGAGCAGGCCCGCATCCTGCCCGTCATCCGCGATCTCGCCCCGCGCCTTGCGGTCCCCATCTCGGTGGACACCTACAAGGCTTCCACCGCCGACGTGGCGCTGGCGGCCGGTGCGCGCATCGTCAACGATGTCTGGGGCCTGCAGCGCGAGCCCGACATCGCCCGCGTGGCGGCTGCCCATGGCGCGCCCGTCATGGTGATGCACAATCGCGAGACCATCGATCCCGCGATCGACATCATCGCCGACATGCTGCGCTTCTTCGAGCGATCCCTCGACATCGCCCGCCGCGCCGGCATCTCGGATAGGGACATCGTACTCGATCCGGGGATCGGTTTCGGCAAGAGCTGGGCCCAGCATCTCGAAGCCATGCGGCGCCTGCCCGAGATCAAGGCGCTGGGCTTTCCCGTCCTCGTCGGCGTCTCGCGCAAGTCGATGCTCGGGCGCCTGCACAATGCCGAGACGAAGCCGGTGGATCGCCTGTTCGGCTCGCTCTCGAGCCACGTCCTCGCCGCCACGCTGGGGGCCGACATCGTCCGCGTCCACGATGTGGCGCCCCATGTCGACGCCCTTCGCGTGGTCGACGCCGTGATGCGGACAGCTCCATGACCGACCGCATCCTGGTCGAACGCATCGCCGTCTTCGCCTATCACGGCCTCCTCGAGGAGGAAGCGCGGATCGGCCAGCGCTTCTACATTTCCCTCGACTGCCGGATCGACCTGCGGCCGGCCGGTCTGTCGGACGACGTGGCGAAGACCGTGAGCTATGCCGACCTCACCGAGATCGTCGTGCGCATCGCCACCACCCGGCGCTTCGCCCTCATCGAAGCTCTGGCCGAGGCCATCGCCGCCGAGATCCTCGAGCGGTTCGAGGGCGTGGACAGCATCGTCGTGCGCGTCGACAAGCCGAGCGCGCCGGTACCGGCGGTGATCGACGGCGTCGCCATCTCGATCCTGCGCAGCCGGGCCGGACTCCCGCGATGAGTGCCGCCTATCTCGGTCTCGGCAGCAATATCGGCGACAAGGCCGCGACCATCGCCGAAGCCATCCGGCGGCTCGAAGCCAGCCCGGGCATCCGTCTCACGGCACGGTCAAGCGATTACCGCACGCCCCCCTGGGGCGATACCGATCAGGACTGGTTCCTCAACGCGGCCATCGCCGTCGAGACCGACCTGACTCCCCACGACCTGCTGGAGACAGGTCTCACCATCGAGACCGCCATGGGTCGCGTGCGCGAGCGGCGCTGGGGGCCACGCGTCATCGATATCGATGTGCTCTCGTATGAGGGGGCGGCGATCTCCGACGAGCGTCTCGTCCTACCGCATCGTTTCGTGCGGGAGCGCGCCTTCGTCCTCGTTCCGCTCGCCGAGATCGCGCCGGATCTGGTCATCGGGCCGGAGACCGTGAGCCAAGCCCTGTCGAAGCTCGACACCACCGGTATCGTGCGGGACTGAGATCCACCCGCTCAGGGACGCAGTTCGACGGGCGTTCCCACATCCACCCGCGCGTAGATGGCCGCCATCTCGTCATTGGCCACGCCGACGCAGCCGCTGGTCCAGTCCTTCAGCCGATGGAGCCGGCCGAGCCAGGAGAAGCCGTTCATGATCCCGTGGATCATGATGTCGCCGCCCGGCTCGTAGCCGCCGTCATGGGCGGCCAGCGTATCGGCCTCGTTCGGATAGGACACTTTCAGGGAAAGATGGGCGACGCTGAGCGGGTTGCGGTAGGCGATGGAATACAGCCCCTCAGGCGTACGCCCGTCGCCCTCCCGCTGCTTGTGACCGATGGGCGAGAATCCGAGAGAGACGGGATAGGTCGCCAGAACGCGGCCCTCACGCAGAAGAGTCAGGCGGCGGGCCGACTTCTCGACGAGAACACGGTCGGCCCGTTCAGGCTCGGCGACGAGCTCGGGTGCGACGCGGCCGATCTGAGCGCGGTCGACCGCGACGATCCCCACCGCACCCAAGGCGAAGAGAGCTCCGACCACAAGGCCGATCCGCCATCGTCGCATTGCCACTCTCTCCGCTCGAACCTGGGGGGCTCATACCAAACCCCGCGAGTCCTGACGACCTGTCAGGGCGCGGCCGGCTCGAGCAGCTTGTTGCCTTCGTCCTCCAGCAACGGGACGTCGTAGTCGCGCAGAACCTTCTCGATATCGGCCCTGCGCTTGCGCAGGATCGTGTTGAGGCTGCGCTTCCAATCGTTCTCCTCCATCCGCACGCCCATGGCGATGCGGAAGGTGAGAGCAGGACGATCAGGCTCCTGCAGCAGCGGCACGACCTTCATGGCGACACCGCTCTGCTTGGCGAGCCAACCCGCGGCCGGCCCCCACAGGATCGCGGCGTCGATTGTCTTCGCAGCGAGATCACCGATGACCTCGGCGGAGACCGTCTGGTACTTGCGCGAGGGATCGAGCTGGTAGGGAGCGTAGGCCTTCATCGACGCGATCAAGCCGAGCTCACCCATCCGGTTCACGGGTGGCGTCCCCCCGATGACACCGATGGACTTGCCCTTGAGCTTCGGATCGTCGAGCCGGGTCACGTCGTCGAACTCGCCGCTGCGGACGACCAGGGCATAACTGGAGCGGTAGTAGGGATTGGTGTGCTGGACCAGCTCACCGCCGGCAGCCGAGCCGATGATCAGGTCGCACAACCCGGTCCCGAGCGTATTGCGAACGAATCCGGGCCCCTGCGTCAGCCAGTAATAGCGGAGCTTGACCTTGAGCTCGTCGGCGAGGATCGCCGCGATCTTATTCTCGAATCCGTTCTCCTTGCGTTCGGAGAACGGCATGTTGCCCGGGTCGCCGCAGACGCGCAGGACATCCGTGGTGACGAGGTCGGGAAGCGACTGCGCCAACGCGGGACGCGCCCCTGCCGAGATCAGCAGGAGCGCGCAAACCGTCGTGGTAAAGGAGCCAAAGCGTGCCATTAGCCGCCCAGGCACTCCTTCTCGGCCTTCTTGGCCGCTTCCGGCTTGTCTTCCTTGTCGGTCGGACGCACGCGCGGCATGGCACCGGAGGCGCGGGCCTTCAGGTAGACGTAGAGGTCGTCGGCGTAGCACATCACGTTCTTGTTATCGCCGAAGGCGGGCATCACGTTGGTGCCGCTCGAGCTGATGTCCTGCTTGCCACCGGCGATGATACCGACGAACTCCTCATAAGACAGGCGCTTCAGCGAGTCCTTGAGGGCGGGCGCGTAGGTCGAACCCATGGCGTCGGGGCCGTGGCAGACGTGGCACTCGGCATGGTAGCGGCGGTAGCCGGAATAGGCGTACCAGTCGAACTTCTTGCCGTCGTTGGTGATGTGGTAGGTCGGGGCGCCATCCCCGTCAGAATACTTTCCGTCTTCGACCTTCACCGCCTGATACTTGTCGATCAGCTTGGCGTCCTTTTCAGGAGCATTCGGATCGAGCTGGTTCGCAACGGCAGGATCAGCGGCGGGCTTGGCATCCTGGGCCTGAACGGCGCCGGCGGAAGCGAATGCGAAAACGAGGGCGGCCACGAGCGGACGGATGGCGGCTTTGCTTTGATACTGCAACGACGTTTCTCCCAGGAGCAACCGTCGGCCCGTTCGACCGACGTTCGAAGTGTTCTTAATAACGATCTAATCATAAAGGTGCCGGCGCGGAAACCCGCGCCGGCACCCTATTGTCTCAGACTTCGTGCGACCGATTAGTTCGGCAGCGAGAAGACGGTCAGCTGACCACCGAGGTTGGTGTAGTTCGAGAGGGCAGCGTAACCACCCACCGCACCGAGACCGGCGTTCGGGTCGGTCAGGCCGGCCGCGAGGCCGATGCCGGCCCAGCCACCGACACCCGACAGGATGCCGACGAACTGCTTGCCCTTGTGCTGGTAGGTCATCACGTTACCGATGATGCCCGACGGGGTCTTAAACTTGTAGAGTTCCTTGCCGGTCTTGGAGTCAACGGCCTTCAGGTAACCCTCGAGGGTACCGTAGAACACGATGTCGCCAGCGGTGGCGAGGGCGCCCGACCACACCGAGAACTGCTCCTGGTTCGACCACTTGATCTTACCAGCGACGCCGTCCCAGGCGATGAAGTTACCCATGCCGCCGTGGCTGTTGGGGGCCGGGTACATGGCCAGCGTCGCGCCGACATAGGGCTGACCCGGGGTGTAGGAGACCCGGAACGGCTCGTAGTCCATGCAGACGTGGTTGGTGGGCACGTAGAACAGGTTGGTCTTCGGCGAGAACGCAGCAGGCTGCTGGTCCTTGGTGCCGAGAGCCGCGGGGCAGATACCCTTGGAGTTGGTATCTTCGCCGTTCTGCTCGGTGGAGTACTTGGCCTGGACCAGGGGGCGACCGTAGGTCTTGGAGCCCTTGTCCATGTCGACCTTGGAAGCCCAGTTCACCA